>NZ_JAWHTD010000002.1:0-250215 GCF_032586235.1 Aestuariicoccus sp. MJ-SS9 | reverse complement strand
CCCCCCCCCCCCCCCCCCCCCCCCCCCCCCCCCCCCCCCCCCCCCCCCCCCCCCCCCCCCCCCCCCCGGTCGGACCGCGCAAGCGGTCCGAAACCCTCCGCTCATGATTGCCCGGCAAGGCTTTGCAGCAACCGCCGCAGCGTCGCCGCTTCTTCCGCCGACAACCCCGCCACCAGTCTGGCGTCATAGCCTTCCGCGATCTCCCGCAGATCGCGGTAGACCGCCCGCCCCGCCGGCGTCAGGGACAACGATTCCTGCCGGCGGTCTTCGGTCTTGCGCGACCGCGTCAAAAGCCGCTTGGTCTCCAGCGCCGCCACCGCCCGGCTGATCTTGGTCTTGTGCAGCCCCGCCCGCGCGCCGATGTCCCGGGCGGTCATCTCGCCGTAGATGCCGAGGTGAAACAGCACCCGCCACTCTGTCCGCAGCATGCCGTAGCGCTGCTTGTAGAGACGCTGGAACCCGGCGCTTGCGGCCTCGGCGGCCTGCGCCAGCAGGTAAGGCAGGAAAAGCTGCAGATCGAAGTCGTCTTTTTGCGCCATGACGGGTCCGTTCGCGTTGTTAGTTACAAAAACAACTATTACCCTACGGCGAATCCGGCAAGGGAGCGATGCATGAACCGTCAGACCGACCCCAAGGGCATGGTACAGGCCCCCAGCCTGCCTGGCCCGCATGAAGGCTATATGCCCGGCTTCGGCAACGATTTCGAAACCGAGGCTCTGCCCGGCGCGTTGCCGCAGGGCATGAACAGCCCGCAGAAATGCAACTACGGGCTTTACGGCGAACAATTGTCGGGCACGGCCTTTACCGCGCCCAGCCATCAGAACGAACGCACCTGGTGCTATCGCATCCGGCCCTCGGTGAAACACTCGGGCCGCTACAAGCGCATCGACCTGCCCTATTGGAAATCCGCGCCGCATGTGGTCGAGGACGTCACCTCGCTGGGTCAGTACCGCTGGGACCCGGTGCCGCTGACGGACGAGCCGCTGACCTGGCTTTCGGGCATGCGCACGATGACCACGGCGGGCGACGTGAACACCCAGGTCGGCATGGCCAGCCACATCTACCTGGTCACACAATCCATGCAGGACGCCTATTTCTTTTCGGCGGATTCCGAATTGCTGGTGGTCCCGCAGGAGGGCCGCCTGCGGTTTTGCACCGAACTTGGCGTCATCGACCTCGCCCCGCAGGAGATCGCGATCCTGCCGCGCGGGCTGGTCTACCGGGTCGAGGTGCTCGAGGGCCCCTGCCGGGGTTTCGTCTGTGAAAACTACGGCCAGAAATTCGCCCTGCCCGGGCGCGGACCGATCGGCGCGAATTGCATGGCCAACCGGCGCGATTTCAAGACGCCCGTTGCCGCCTTCGAGGACCGCGAGGTGCCCTCGACCCTGACCATCAAGTGGTGCGGCCAGTTCCACCAGACCGAAATCGGGCATTCGCCGCTCGACGTGGTGGCCTGGCACGGCAATTACGCGCCGGTGAAATACGACCTGAGCACCTATTGCCCGGTGGGCGCGGTGCTCTTCGATCACCCCGACCCGTCGATCTTTACGGTGCTGACCGCGCCCTCGGGCGTCGAGGGCACGGCGAATATCGACTTCGTGCTGTTCCGCGAGCGCTGGATGGTGGCCGAGGACACCTTCCGCCCGCCGTGGTATCACAAGAACATCATGTCCGAGCTGATGGGAAATATCTATGGCCAATACGACGCCAAGCCGCAGGGCTTCGTGCCCGGCGGGATGAGCCTCCACAACATGATGCTGCCGCACGGGCCCGACAAGGGCGCCTTCGAGGGCGCCTCGAATGCCGAACTGGCGCCGCACAAGCTCGACAACACGATGTCATTCATGTTCGAGACGCGCTTTCCCCAGCACCTGACCCGCTTTGCCGCCGAAGAGGCGCCCCTGCAGGACGATTACATCGACTGCTGGGCCGATCTGGAGAAGAAATTCGACGGCTCGCCCGGAAAGAAATGAGTATCCGGTGCCTTGCGGCACCGGACCGTTTGGGGGGCCAGCCCCCCAAACCGAGTTAGAGTTGGGGGGCCAGCCCCCCAAACCCCCCGGGATATTTATGGATCAATGAAGAGGGTGGCTTTGTGAGGGTGGCAACGCTGAGATGTGAAGGGCCGGACGGCCGGCTGGCGGTCGAGCGGGACGGGTCCTGGGCCTGGGGCACTGTCGGCAGTTTGCAGGTTGCGCTCGATACCGGGGATTTTGGCACCGGCGGCGCGGCGGAGGTGGCCGAGGAGAAATGCCTGTCGCCGCTGCCGCGGGCCTATCAGTTTCTCGACGGATCGGCCTATGTGAACCATGTGGAACTGGTCCGGCAGGCGCGCGGCGCGCAGATGCCCGAAAGTTTCTGGCACGACCCGCTGATGTATCAGGGCGGATCGGACGGTTTTCTGGCCCCGACCGATCCGATTATCGGCGACCCAGATTGGGGCATCGACTTCGAAGGCGAGATCGCGGTGATCACCGGCCCGGTAAGGATGGGCGCGAGCCGCGACGAGGCGGCGGCGGCGATCCGGCTGGTGATGCTTTGCAACGATGTGTCGCTGCGCAACCTGATCCCGGGCGAGCTGGCCAAGGGGTTCGGCTTTGTGCAATCGAAACCGGCCTGCGCTTTTTCGCCTTTCGCCGTGAATCCGGATACCCTGACGGGCTGGGACGGCGGCCGGCTGCATGGTGTGTTATGCGTAGATCTGAACGGACAGCCGTTCGGGCGAGCGGATGCGGGGCGCGACATGACTTTCGATTTTCCGACGCTGATCGCCCATGCCGCGAAGACGCGGAACCTGACGGCGGGCACCATCGTGGGGTCGGGCACGGTGTCGAACAAGCTGGACGGCGGCCCGGGCAAGCCGGTTGCCGAGGGCGGCGCGGGCTATTCCTGCATCGCCGAACAGCGCATGATCGAGACCATCGCCACCGGCGCGCCCAAGACCCCGTTCCTGCGACCCGGCGACCGGGTGCGGATCTGGATGGAAGACGAGGCAGGCCGGAATATCTTTGGCACGATAGATCAGACAGTAGAGGCCCTATGAGCAAATCCTTCGCAAGCGCCGGCGACATGGCGGAAAAGACCATCAGCTTCACGCAAGTGGGCGAGGGGCTTTATGCCTTTACCGCCGAGGGCGACCCCAACAGCGGCGTCATCATCGGCGACACATCGGTGATGATCGTCGAGGCGCAGGCGACGCCACGGCTGGCGCGCAAGGTGATCGACTGCGTCCGGCAGGTCACCGACAAGCCGATCAGCCACCTGGTGCTGACCCATTACCACGCGGTGCGCGTTCTGGGCGCCAGCGCCTTTGCCGCGCCGCAAGTCATCATGTCGGACACCGCCCGCGCAATGGTGGCCGAGCGCGGGCAGGAGGATTGGGACAGCGAGTTCGACCGCTTTCCGCGGCTCTTCGAAGGGCACGAGGAAATCCCCGGCCTGACCTGGCCCACCACCACCTTCGGCGGGCGCATGACGGTCTATCTGGGCAAGCGGCGGGTCGATCTGATGCAGGTGGGCCGCGCGCATACGGCGGGGGACAGCGTGGTGCATGTGCCCGACCAGAACGTCATGTTCACCGGCGATATCGTCGAATACCACTCGGCCTGCTATTGCGGCGACGGGCATCTGCGCGAATGGCCAGCCACGCTCGAGGCGATCCGCGCCTTCGGTCCGGACGCCATCGCGCCGGGGCGGGGCGATGCGCTGGTGGGCGCGGAAATGGTCGGCAAGGCGCTCGACAACACCGCCGATTTCGTCACCTCGACCTACCGGTCGGTTGCGCGGGTGGCGCAGGGCGGCGGCACGCTGAAAGAGGCGATGGCCGCCTGCCGCGCGGTTTGCGACCCGAAATTCGGCGACTACGCGATCTATGAACACTGCCTGCCCTTCAACGTCGCGCGCGCCTATGACGAGGCGCTGGGGATCGAGACGCCCCGCATCTGGACCGCACAGCGCGACAAGGAAATGTGGGCGGCGTTGCAGGAAGACTGAGATGAGCAAGTTCGGCCCCACACGCGGCGAGCTCAAGATCCGGCTGGCGATCAGCGTCGTCGGGCTGGCGCTGCTGATCGCCGCCATCGCGATCAGAGGCTGGCCGCGCGGCCCCGCGCTGGTCGAGGTCGTGGGCGTGGCGGGGCTTTTCTTCGGTGGCTCGGCGGTCTGGACGGGGTGGAAGCTGTGGAAAGGCTGAGCCGCCCCGCGCCGGCCGCAGCGAAAGAGGACGTGTCACATGGCCTATGATTACCAACCCTTTCCCTATGTCCCACCGCCCGGGCTGCGCGGGCCCGAACCGCGCCACCCGGTCGCCATCGTCGGCGCGGGCCCCATCGGGCTGGCGCTGGCCATCGACCTGGCGCAGCGCGGCGTGGCGGCGGTGGTGCTGGACGACAACAACGTCGTCAGCGTCGGCAGCCGGGCGATCTGCTGGGCCAAGCGCACGCTTGAAATCTTCGACCGGCTGGGCGTTGGCGAGCGGATGCTGAACAAGGGGATCACCTGGAAGGTCGGGCGCAATTTCCATGGCGCGGACGAGGTCTACAGCTTTGATCTGCTGCCCGAGGACGGGCACAAATACCCCGCCTTCATCAACCTTCAGCAATATTACGTCGAAGAATACCTGATCGAGCGCGCGCAGGAGCTGGGCATCGATCTGCGGTTCAAGAACCGCGTCGTCGGGCATGAGGACAAGGGCGATCATGTGGTCCTGACGGTCGAGACACCGGACGGGTCCTATACGCTGGAGGCGGCCTGGCTTTGTGCCTGCGACGGGGCCAAGTCGCCAACGCGGGACCGGATGGGGCTGCCGTTCGAGGGACAGACCTTCGAGGAACACTTCCTGATCGTCGATGTGGAAATGGCCGAAAGCCCCTTTGGCAGCGACGTGCCCGAGCGTTGGTTCTGGTTCCATCCGCCGTTCCACCCCGGCCAGTCGGCGCTGCTGCATGCCCAGCCCGACAATATCTACCGGATCGACCTGCAGCTCGGCCCCGAAACCGACGCCGCAACCGAGGCTGCCGAGGAAAAGGTCCTTCCCCGCATCCGCGCCGTCGTGGGCGACCGGCCCTTCCGGCTCGACTGGATGAGCGTCTACAAGTTCCGCTGTGCGCGGCTGGAGCGGTTCGTGCACGGCCGTGTTCTGTTCGTTGGGGACAGCGCGCATGTGGTGTCGCCTTTCGGCGCGCGCGGCGGCAATGGCGGCATTCAGGATGTCGACAACCTGGGATGGAAGCTGGCCGCCGTTCTTGGCGGTGCGGCCGGGCCGGACCTGCTGGACAGCTACGATACCGAGAGGGTCCATGCCGCCGACGAGAACATCCTCAATTCCACCCGCGCCACCAACTTCATGACCCCCAAATCGCCGATCGAGGCGCTTTTCCGCGAAGAGGTGCTGCGCCTGTCGCACCGGCATTCCTTTGCGCGGCGGCTGGTCAACAGCGGACGGTTGTCCCTGCCCGCGGTGCTGCCGGGCTATGACAAGGGCGACGCGCCGGTCGCACCGGGCACCGCGATGCCGGATGCGCCCCTGTCGGATGGCTGGCTGATCGAACGCGTGCAGGGCGAGTTCACACTGGTCGGCTTCGGCGACATCGCCCTGCCCGAGGTGCCGGGCGTGCGGCGGCTGGGCATCGGGCAGACCGGCGCGCCCTATCCCTGCTGCACGTCGCCGGGCGACGTGGCGCAAGCGCGGTACGGCGCGGGCTGGGCCTATCTCTTCCGGCCCGACGGCCATGTTCAGGCGGCCTTTCGCGACCCCACGGCAGAGCTTGTAGCCGCAGAGGTGGCCCGCGCGTTCGGTCCCAACGCGGAGGTGACGCCATGACCGACCAGACCGACCGGCTGGGGGCGCGCGGCGACGATGTCTACGCCGCGCTGATGGCCGCGCATGAGGGGCTGACCGAGGCCGAAAGCCACTCGCTTAACGCCCGGCTGGTGCTGATGCTGGCCAACCGTGTGGGCGACGCCGACGCGGTGATCGCCTTGATCCGCGACGCCGCCGACATGACCGGAAAGGACGCCTGAGATGCCCGCGCCACAGAACGCCTTCAAACGCCAGCTGGCCAGCGGCCAGCGCAGTATCGGCTGTTGGATGTGCCTCTGCGATCCCTACGTCGCCGAGATCGTCGCCCGCGCCGGGTTCGACTGGGTGCTGATCGACGGCGAGCACGCCCCCAACGATCTTGTCACGATCACCCGGCAATTGCAGGTGGTCGATCCGCATTGCGCGCCGCTGGTGCGCCTGCCCATGGCCGAGCCCTGGCTGATCAAGCAAGTGCTCGACGCGGGCGCACAAAACCTGCTGATCCCGATGGTGAATTCCACCGACGACGCCCGCGCCATCGTCCGCGCCATGCGCTACCCGCCGCAGGGCATTCGCGGTGTCGGGCACGCGCTTGGCCGCGCCTCGCGCTTTGGGGCCGAGGCCGATTACGCGCGCAACGCCAATGACGAGCTCTGCCTGATCGTCCAGATCGAAAGCGTTGCGGCGACAGAGGCGCTGGACGACATTCTGGCGGTCGAGGGCGTCGACGCCGCCTTCATCGGCCCCGCAGACCTGGCGGCCGACATGGGGCTGACGCCGGATGCCGCCGAGGCGCAGGCCCTGGTGGCCACCACCCTGCGGCGCATCGCCGAGGCCGGGAAACCGGCGGGGATCATCGACTTCGCCGACAGCGCAATCGACGCGCATTTCGAAAACGGCGCACAATTCGTCGCCGTGGCTGCCGACGTGCTGTTCCTGTCGCGCGGCCTGCGCGGGCTGGCGTCGAAATGGACGGGCAAGCTGCGGCCTTGAAGCCTTGCGCGAATTAACGCGACCTTAACCCTGATGGGGCGAAGTCACGCCATGCGCTTCGCCCTCTTTCTTCTCATCGCCCTGGCCGCCTGCAACACCCCCGGGCCGCAGTTCTTCGGGATCGAACCGGTGGCGCGCAGCGCCGGAGGCAGCGATTTTCTGATCCGCCTCAAGGGCAATCTGGCCGAGGTGATCCGCACCAGCCCGGAATGGTCCCCGAAATACAACGAGGTCTCCCGCCGCGCCGCCATGGCGGTGGAGGCTGAATCCGGCTGTCAGACCGGCTGGATCGAAGGCGATGCATCGTTGATGATCATGGGGCTTTCCTGCAATGGCGCGGCACCCCCGGACAAGCCCGTACGCCCCGTAAGCTTCACCTGCTACCCCTATCGCGCCTTCAGCCTGAGCGGCGACGATCCTCTCGACTTCGCGCTCGAATGCCTCGAGGATTAGGGTCTGGAGTTAGCGCCCGGCTCCCAGACTCTTTTCGTAAAAGACGCTGGACGGGTTTTCCGGATACGCGCCGAACGGCCCGGTCTGGACAAAGCCCGACGCTTCGTAAAGCTGTACCGCCGCGGGCAGCTTGTGCCCGGTCTCAAGCCGCAGGACCCCGATCCCCTCGGCCCGCGCCACATCCTCCAGATGGACCAGCATCCGCCGCGCCACCCCGATGCCCCGCGCCTCGGAGGCGACGAACATCGACTTGATCTCGGCATAGCCGTCGCAGCGCATCAGCGCCGCGCAGCCCAGCAACTGGCCATCGTTCTCGGCCCCGAAAAACACGATCCCCGGCGCCTCGAGCGCGTCGATGTCCAGCGCAAAGTTTTCCTCCGCCGGGAACAGGGCGGCCATCAGCGCATGGCTTTCTTCCAAAAGCGCCACCGCCCGCGGATCGCGCGGCGACACCGGATGGATCGTCAGGGGCATCAGCTGCATCCTCATGAATTGCATCAATTCAATGCCTTGTCCGACCCTGCGTCAAGCCCCGGGTCGCCAGGCACAATGCGCAATATCTTGTGGATAAGCCCCCCGTACCGCCCCACATCATGCGCAAATCCGTTGACTCACCCCCCGCGCCGCCCGCAAACTCGGTCAGAGTGCAGGAATCAAGGGGCCAGTAGACAGGTGCGGTTTTCCAAACTCCGGCTGACCGGGTTCAAAAGCTTTGTGGACCCGACCGACCTTATCATCGCCGACGGGCTGACCGGCGTCGTCGGTCCGAATGGCTGCGGCAAGTCCAACCTGCTCGAGGCGCTGCGCTGGGTCATGGGCGAAAACCGCCCCACCGCCATGCGCGGCGGCGGGATGGAGGATGTGATCTTTGCCGGGGCCGCCAGCCGTCCCGCCCGCAACTTCGCCGAGGTCAGCCTGCAGATCGACAATACCGAACGGCTCGCCCCCGCGGGGTTCAACGATCAGGACAATCTGGAAATCGTCCGCCGCATCACCCGCGATGTCGGCTCGGCCTATAAAACCAACGGCAAGGAGGTTCGCGCGCGCGACGTGCAGATGCTCTTTGCCGACGCCTCCACCGGTGCGCATTCGCCGGCGTTGGTGCGGCAGGGCCAGATTTCCGAGCTGATCAACGCCAAGCCCAAGTCGCGCCGCCGCATCCTTGAAGAGGCCGCGGGGATCAGCGGCCTGTATCAGCGCCGCCACGAGGCGGAGCTGAAGCTGAAAAGCACCGAGGCGAACCTGCTGCGCGTCGACGACGTCATCGAACAGCTGGCCGCGCAGCTGGCCCAGCTGGAACGGCAGGCCCGGCAGGCCGCGCGCTATCGCGCCATCGGCGCCGAGCTGCGCCATGCCGAGGGGCTGCTGCTTTATGTCCGCTGGAAAGAGGCGGACGCCGCCCGCGCGCTGGCCGACGAGACCCTGCGCAGCCGCACCACCGACGCCGCCCGCGCCGAAACCGCCGCGCGCGAGGCCGCCAAGGCGCGCGAAACGGCAGAGGCCGCGCTGCCGCCCCTGCGCGAGGAAGAGGCGATCGCCGCGGCCGTCCTGCAACGGCTGACCGTCCAGCGCGACACGCTGGCCGATCAGGAAAAGCGCGCGCAGGACACCATCGCGACCCTGACCCGCCGGATCGAGCAATTGACCCAGGACATGGAGCGCGAGGCCGGGCTGAACCGCGACGCCGGCGAGACCATCGAGCGGCTGGAATGGGAGGCCCGCGAGCTGGCCAAGGCCAGCGAAGGCCATGACGACAAGCTCGCCACCGCCGCCGAGGCCGCGCGCGAGGCGGCCCAGGTCCTGCAGGAGCGCGAGGCCGACCTGGCGCAGCAGACCGAGGACGTGGCGCGTCTGGCCGCGCGGCACCAGTCGGCGCACCGCTTCCTGGCCGACAGCCGCAAGACGCTGGACCGCAGCGAGGCGCAGGCCACCCAGGCGCGCGAGGCGGCAGAGGCCGCAGAAGCGACCCTGGCCCGCACCGGCACGCTGATGGCCGAGGCGCAGGAAAAGCAGACCGAGGCGCAGGCGATGGCCGAGCGCGCCGAAAAGGTGCTGGCCGATGCCGACGACGCCCGCACCGAAGCGCAATCGCGCGAGGCCGACGCCCGCGCCGAACGCTCCGAGGCCGAGGGCGAGGCAAACGCTCTGCGCGCCGAGGTCACCGCGCTGGCCCGCTTGCTCGACCGCGATACGGCCGAGGGCGGGCAGATCCTCGACCGGCTGCAGGTGGAACAGGGCTTCGAAAAGGCGCTTGGCGCGGCGCTGGCCGACGATCTGCGCGCGCCCGAGGTCGAGGCCGACGGCCCCTCCGGCTGGGCCGCGCTGCCGCCCTACGATGCCGATCAGCCGCTGCCCGCCGGGGTGACGGCGCTGACACAGCATGTGTCGGTGCCGGATGTTCTGATCCGCCGCATGGGCCAGATCGGGCTGGTCGAGGCCGACGACGGCCCGCGCCTCCAGCCCCTGCTGCAACCGGGGCAACGGCTGGTCAGCCTTGAGGGCGATCTTTGGCGGTGGGACGGCTTCCGCTCCTGGGCTGAGGATGCGCCGTCTGCCGCGGCGCTGCGGTTGGAGCAACTGAACCGGCTGGAGCAACTCAAGCAGGAAATGGCACGCGCCACGGCGCAGGTCGAGGGCACCCGCGCCGCGCATGAGGCGCTGACCGCGCGGCTGGCCGAACTGACCGCGGCGGACAAGGCCGCGCGTGAGGCCCGGCGCGAGGCCGACCGCGCGCTCAACGACGCGACCCGCGCGCTGAACCGCGCCGAGGCCGACCGCGACATGGCCGACGGCAAGCTGGAAGGCCTGAAGATGGCCGTCTCGCGCCACGAGGACGAGGCGACCGGCGCGCGCAAGCAACTGGCCGAGGCCGAACGCGCGATGGCCGATCTGGGCGATCTCGACGCCGCGCGGGCGCAGGTCGAAGACATCAAGATGACGGTCGAGGCCGCGCGCATGACCATGATGTCGCGTCGGTCGGCCCATGACGAACTGCGCCGCGAGGGCGACGCCCGCAAGGGCCGCGCGCAGCAGGTGACCAAGGATCTTAGCGGCTGGCGGCATCGTCTGGACACCGCCGAAAAGCGCAGCGCAGAACTGGCCGAGCGCAAGGCCACGACCGAGGCCGATCTGGCGCAGGCCAGCGCAGCACCCGCCAAGCTGGCCCAGGAGCGCGAGGCGCTGGCCGCCTCGATCACCGACGCCGAAGCGCGCCGCGCCGCCGCCGCCGATGCGCTGTCGGTGGCCGAGGGCAAGCTGCGCGAGGCCATCGCCGCCGAACGCGACGCCGAGCGCACTGCATCGGACGCGCGCGAGGCGCGCGCCGGCGCCGCCGCCCGCGCCGAGGCCGCCCGCGAGACCATGGACCAGGCGGCCGAGCGGATCCGCGAGGATCGCGAGGCCACCCCCGACGCCCTGCTGACCCAACTGGATACCGATCCCGAAAGGATGCCCCCGGCCGACCAGATCGAGGCCGACGTCAACCGCCTCAAGCGCCAGCGCGATGCCTTGGGCGCGGTGAACCTGCGGGCCGAGGAGGACGCCCGCGAGGTGCAGGAGGAACACGACACGCTGGCCGGCGAAAAGGCGGATCTGGAAGAGGCGATCAAGACGCTCCGCACCGGCATCGCCAGCCTGAACCGCGAAGGCCGCGAACGGCTGCTGACCGCCTTCGAACAGGTGAACAGCAACTTCAGCCTGCTTTTCACGCATCTCTTCAACGGTGGCGAGGCGAACCTTGTGATGGTCGAATCCGACGACCCTCTCGAGGCCGGGCTGGAAATCATGTGCCAGCCGCCGGGCAAGAAACTGTCGACCCTGTCGCTGCTGTCGGGGGGCGAACAGACCCTGACCGCGCTGGCGCTGATCTTTGCGGTGTTCCTGGCCAACCCCGCGCCGATCTGTGTGCTGGACGAGGTCGATGCGCCGCTCGACGACGCCAACGTCACCCGCTTCTGCGACATGCTCGACGAGATGTGCCGCCGCACCGACACACGGTTCCTGATCATCACCCACCACGCGGTGACGATGTCGCGGATGGACCGGCTCTTTGGGGTAACGATGCAGGAACAGGGCGTCAGTCAGCTGGTGTCGGTCGACCTCAAACGCGCGGAAAAGATGGTCGCCTGATCGTGATCGCATTGCCGGGGATTGACCGCTAGTCTGGCCAGAGCCCGCGAAAGGATCCGCCATGCGTCTTGCCGTCTGCTTCGCCCTTCTTGCTGCCAGCGCCGCACAAGCGCAGGACTGGGGCCTGAGGGACAGCGACCGGCGCCTCTCCCCCCAAGAGCTGCAAGAGGCGTTGTCGGGCCGCATCGTCGCCTTCTATGACGACGGCCGGTCGGAATACTACGACGATGGCCGCTACACCTACACCTATGCCCGGGGCGGCGGCACCGCCTACGGCTATTGGAGCGTGAACCAGGACGGCGCGGTCTGCGTGGCGTTCGTCACCGGGGCCGAACGGTGCGATCTTTACGTCAGGGATGGCGAGCGGCTGGTGTTGCTGGACCAGAACGGCGACCGCTATCCGGTGCGGCCCGATCCCTAGAGCCCCCTAATTCGCCTCTGCCGGGGCAGCGGGATGGGTCTGGAAGAACCAGTCGACGGTGTCCAGCGCGTTCTGACGCTCGGTGTCGCGTTCCTTGTAAAGCTCGTGATAGCCGCCGTTCAGCGGGACGAACTGGCAGACGTATCGGCCCGTCCGGTCCATGCTTTCCACATTCAGAGC
The DNA here is from genome assembly GCF_032586235.1 of Aestuariicoccus sp. MJ-SS9. Lineage (NCBI taxonomy): Bacteria > Pseudomonadati > Pseudomonadota > Alphaproteobacteria > Rhodobacterales > Paracoccaceae > Aestuariicoccus > Aestuariicoccus sp. MJ-SS9. Next base: position 238,240 of record NZ_JAWHTD010000002.1, on the reverse strand, counting down.
GTCGCAAAACGCGATATGGCGGCTGAGATCCGGCGGGTCGTGCCGCCAGCGCGCATAGGGACGGTAGGCGCGCAAGTCCTCTGACCCGGTCAAGAGCATCACCGGCACATGCACCATCTTGCGCAGGTTTTCCGGCTGGCGCATTTCGCGGTTGAACCGCGCCGCCTCGCGCACCCAGCCATTGGTTGCGCCGCCCAGCTGCGGGCCCGGCCAGTGTTCCGAAGCCGCATATTCCGTGGCGGCGATTTCGGACCAGTCGAAACTGTCCATCATATAGGTGCGCAGTTCGTATCGTGCGGCGCTGTGGGTCATCAGGGCCTGGCTCTCCTCGGCAAAGCGCCGCGAGCCCGGCCGATACCCCTCGGCGGCGCTGGCGGCCGCGTAATCCTCGCACCGCTGCGGGTTCCAGAGCGTGGCCACCGAACAGCGCCAGCGCGCCTGCAGCAGCGCGCCGGTCTCGGAATACAGCCGCAGGTTCAGCCAGGTCGCGGGGGTGCCGGTGAAACTGTGGTAGTTCACCTGGATCATGGAGCCCAGAAAGGCCGCAGCCCGGAAGGGGTTGTCCGGCCCCAGCCGCTGAAAGAGCCCGATCGCGATCGCTCCGCCCATCGAGTTGCTGGTCAGGAACAGCGGCACGTTCTCGCCGGCACCCAGACCGGTCAGGTCCTGTTCGACCGCACCGACAAAGGACAGGGCGTCGTCGATGTAATCCTCGAACCGGTCGACATGGCCCTTGTGCGGATCCGTCAGCAGCCGGGGCGACAGGCCCTGCCCCCGGTGATCGACCACGTGGACGGGGCTGAGGCCGCGCGCGATGAAATCCATCGCCGTCTCGTAATATTCGAACGACCCCTCGCCGCGCCCGGGGAAAGGCACCAGAGCCCCGCGCGCGCCCAAAGAACAGCCAAAGCGGCTGTAGCGCAGCACATAACCATCGCCGGGGTTGGTGACCTTGCGCCGCTCCCAAGCGGGGTATTCGGGCGCGTCGTCACAGCCCTTGTCCTGCGCATAAAGCGCGATCATCCGGTCGTAGACGTGCTCTTCGTCCAGCGCGGCGGCCGGATACGCCAGAAGACAGAGCACGAGGCCGAACAGTAAGACATGCACCAGAGACCCGGGCGCGCGCCGCGCGGGTGCGCGTCCGGAATGGTTCGTTTTCGCGCCCTGTCTCATCCTCTTCAGACCTCGCGAAGGTCCCGACATCCCACGCCGATCAGCGTTGCCTGCAAAACTCCCGGCCGGTTACGTCACAGCGCATTCAGCAGCGCCGGCGTCGGCCAGGCGTCGGCGGGCATCCCCAGCTTGCGCTGCACATCGCGCACCGCCGCCCGCGTTCCGGCGCCCAGAATACCGTCGATCTTGCCCACGTCATAGCCGCGCTGCGCCAGTTTTTTCTGCAAGGCCTGCATCTGGGCGCCGTTCAGCCCGGGTTCCGGGTTCCCCGCGTTGTAGACCGGCGCGCCCTCGAGCCTGGTGGCGAAATAGGCGGCGGTCAGCACATAGGTAAAGCTCTGGTTCCATTCGAAATAGACCCGGAAGTTCGGATAGACCATAAAAGCCGGGCCCTTGCGCCCCTGCGGCACCAGGATCGACGCCGGGGTACCGCCAGCGGCCAGCGCCCCGGTGCGGGCGCGCACCCCGGCGTTTTGCCATTCGGACACCGTTTTGGTGGTTTCCAGCCCGGTGTCGTACCAGTCGAGATCCGCGGGCAGCGTCACCTCCTGCAGGAACGGCTCTCCGGGCCGCCAGCCCAGCGACGCCAGCATCTTGCCCCCCGACATCAGCGCATCGGGGGCCGAGGTCTTTAGCAGCACATGCCCGTCGCCGTCGCCATCGACGCCGTTTTCCAGGATATCCTTTGGCAGCATCTGCACCATGCCGATCTCGCCCGCCCAGGCCCCGGTGGTGCGGGCGGGGTCGAAATCGTCATGGGCGAAGAGCTCGATCGCGGCGAATATCTGAGGGCGGAACAATTCCGGGCGGCGGCAATCGTGCGCCAGCGTGACCAGCGCGTTGGCCGTGTTGAAATCGCCCTGAAACGCGCCGTAATCGGTTTCGAATGCCCAGAAGGCCAGAAGCACCCCGCGCGGAACACCGTAATCGCGTTCGACCCGGTCGAAGACGCTGGCCCATTTGCGCGCCATCTGGCGGCCCCGGTCGATCCGGTTCTGCGAGATCAGCTTGCGCGAGAAGGTGATGAACGGGTCCTGAAAGATGCCCTGCCGCCGGTCGGCCCGCAGCACCGCCGGGTCCTGGCGCACCGATGCAAAGAACGCATCCACCGTTCCCCGCTCGAACCCGCGCGACACGGCCTCTGCCTTGAGGCCGCCGACAAAGCCCTGAAACGAGCCGCCACAGGATTGCGCCGCGGCAGAGAAGGGCAGCGCGAAAATCAGAAAAGCAAGGGCAAAACGCATGATAGCTCCGGTCATCAGCCAAATCCGGGCCACACTATCGACTGCGCAGGCCAAAGCAAGCCGAGGCATCGGCACACAACCGCCGATCTTAAGGTGCAGTTCATAAACCTTACTCTAACGTTAACAGTTTGGTAATTCCCCGCCCCGCAAAACGAGTGTAGGAGAGGCCCACCTTCCACACAGGAAAGCGATATGAACGTCCTGATCGTTGAAAGCTGCGCGGACCTGGCCACGCTCTGGTCGCGGCATCTGATGCGGCAGGGGGCGACGGTCGAGATCGCCGACCACCAGGAAGCCGCGCTTGAAATGCTCGAGTCGCGGTCGTTCGATATCATCGTGCTCGACCTCGTGCTCAGGGATGGCGGCGCGCTGGCGCTGGCGGATTTCGCCTCCTACCGCTGGCCGAACACGCGGGTGATCTTCGTCACCAACACGCATTTCTTTTCCGACGGGTCGATCTTTACCCATTGCGCGAACGCCTGCGCCTATCTGGCGGTCGACACCGCGCCCGAGGATATCGCGGCTATGGTCGAACACTACGGCCGCCCCGTCTGAGATGCGCCGCGAGAACGGCGATGCATTTCGGGCTTGCAGACTCGCGCCCCCTTGCCTATATCCGCCTCGACAGCGGCGCGTCGGACACTTCTGAGGCTCCACCGGGAAACATCGACGGGCCGCGCGCCCGTTTTTTCGTTTCTGGATCTCAGCCTACCGATATGAATGACCTGATCGCCAAATCCGCAATGGACCGCCGCCTGGCCGAAATCGTGACCCCCGTCATCGAGGACATGGGATTCGAGCTGGTGCGCATCCGCCTGATGGGCGGCAACACGCCCACGCTTCAGATCATGGCCGAGCGCACCGGCGGCGGCATCGAAGTGGACGAATGCGCCGAGATTTCCACCGCCGTCAGCGCCGTGCTGGATGTCGAGGATCCGATCCTCGACGCCTATACGCTCGAGGTGTCCAGCCCCGGCATCGACCGCCCGCTGACCCGGCTCAAGGATTTCGAGGATTTCGAGGGCTACGAGGCCAAGCTTGAAACCTCCGAGCTGATCGAGGGCCGCAAGCGCTTCAAGGGCATGCTGGCGGGCGTCGAGGGAACCGAGGTTCTGATCAACATCGCCGAGGGCACCGTTGGGCTGGAATTCGACTGGCTGGCCGACGCCAAGCTGGTGCTGACCGACGAGCTGATCAAGGAAATGCTGCGCGCCCGCAAGGCCGCCGCCGTGGACGAAACGAAGTTTGATGAAATCGAGGCGGACACAACGCCCGAGGAGGAGTGAGACAGATGGCAATCACCTCTGCCAACCAGCTGGAATTGTTGCAGACCGCCGAGGCGGTCGCGCGCGAAAAGATGATCGACCCGTCGCTCGTCGTCGAGGCGATGGAGGAATCGCTCTCCCGCGCGGCCAAGTCGCGCTACGGCGCCGAGATGGACATCCGCGTGGCCATCGACCGCAAGACCGGCAAGGCGACCTTTACCCGCGTCCGCACCGTGGTCGAGGATGAAGAGCTGGAGAATTACCAGGCCGAGATGACCATCGAGCAGGCCAAGCCCTATTTCGAGCCGCCCAAGCCCAACCAGAACGCCGTCTGGATTCGCGACGGCGCGCCGGTCACCGATTTCGCCGCTGGCGCGCAGGTGGGTGATCAGTTCACCGAAGAGGTGCCGCCGGTGGAAATGGGCCGCATCGCGGCGCAGAGCGCCAAGCAGGTGATCCTCCAGAAAGTCCGCGAGGCCGAGCGCGACCGCCAGTACGAAGAATTCAAGGACCGCGCCGGCACCATCATCAACGGTGTCGTCAAGCGCGAGGAATACGGCAACGTCATCGTCGACGTGGGCCGGGGCGAGGCGATCCTGCGCCGCAACGAAAAGATCGGCCGCGAAAGCTATCGCCCGAACGACCGCATCCGCGTCTACATCAAGGACGTGCGCCGCGAGGTGCGCGGGCCGCAGATCTTCCTGAGCCGTACCGCGCCCGAGTTCATGGCCGAGCTTTTCAAGATGGAAGTGCCCGAGATCTACGACGGCATCATCGAGATCAAGGCCGTGGCCCGCGACCCCGGCTCGCGCGCCAAGATCGCCGTGATTTCCTATGACGGCTCCATCGACCCGGTGGGTGCGTGTGTGGGTATGCGCGGCAGCCGTGTGCAGGCGGTGGTGAACGAGCTTCAGGGCGAAAAGATCGACATCATCCCGTGGAACGAGGATGTGCCGACCTTCCTGGTGAACGCGCTGCAGCCCGCCGAGGTCAGCAAGGTGGTTCTGGACGAAGACGCCGAGCGGATCGAGGTCGTGGTGCCCGACGAACAGCTCAGCCTCGCCATCGGCCGTCGCGGCCAGAACGTGCGCCTGGCGTCGCAGCTGACCGGCCTCGACATCGACATCATGACCGAGGAAGAGGAAAGCCAGCGCCGCCAGAAAGAATTCGAGGAACGCACCCAGCTCTTCATGGAGACGCTGGACCTCGACGAATTCTTCGCGCAGCTGCTGGTGTCCGAAGGCTTTACCAATCTCGAAGAGGTGGCCTATGTCGAGCTGGACGAACTGCTGGTCATCGACGGTGTCGACGAGGACACCGCCAAAGAGCTTCAGACCCGCGCCCGCGAGCATCTCGAGGAACAGGCCCGCAAGGCGCTGGAACGCGCCCGCGAGCTGGGTGTCGAGGACAGCCTGATTGAATTCGAGGGCCTGACACCCCAGATGCTCGAGGCACTGGCCGAGGACGGCGTGAAGACGCTCGAGGATTTCGCCACCTGCGCCGACTGGGAGCTGGCCGGCGGCTGGACCACCGACGGCGGCGAGCGCGTCAAGGACGACGGTCTTCTGGAAAAGTTCGACGTGTCCCTCGAAGAGGCGCAGAACATGGTGATGACCGCCCGCGTGCTGCTGGGCTGGGTCGACCCGACCGAGCTCGAAGAAGAGGCCGACGCCGAAGAAGGCGACGGCCAGGAAACCGAGGAGGCGTAAGCCGGAACCATGACGCGCGGGGGGCGATCCAAGGACCGGGCCGAAGGGCCGGAACGCAAGTGCATCGCCACCGGCGAGGTTCAGCCCAAGCATGGGCTGATCCGCTTCGTCGTGGCCCCCGACGGCCAGCTTGCCCCGGATCTGGCGGAAAAGCTGCCCGGCCGCGGAATCTGGGTGTCGGCGGATCGCGGTGCGATCGACAAGGCGGCGGGCAAGGGTCTCTTTGCCCGCGCCGCCAAACAGCCCGTAACCGTGCCCGACGACCTGGCCGAACGGGTGGAACAGATGCTGGCGCGGCGCGTTGTCGATCTGATAAGCTTGGCGCGTAAGTCCGGCAATGCCGTGTCGGGATACGAAAAGGTCAAGGACTGGCTTCAGAAAGACGAGGCCGAGGTCCTGATCCAGGCCACCGACGGATCTGCGCGCGGCAAGACGAAACTGAGTACGCCGCAGTTCGGCAGCTACATCGGCTGGCTGACCGCGGACGAGCTTGGGTTGGCATTCGGGCGACAAACTGTGATACATGCCGCGCTTGGCGCTGGCGGACTCACTCAGCGTGTTGTAGAGGAAGCCCAAAGATTGAAGGGCGTGCGTATCGGGACGTCCTCCGATGCTGGTCAGGGCGGCAGGGGCCGCCAGAAGGATAAGAGAGCTTTATGAGCGATAACGACGGCAAAAAGACATTGGGTTTGCGCGGCGGTCCCCGGTCGGGAAACGTGAAGCAGAGCTTCAGCCACGGACGCACCAAGAACGTCGTGGTGGAGACCAAGCGCAAGCGCGTTGTGGTGCCGAAACCGGGCGCGGCCCCGGGCGCCAAGCCCGCGAGCGGCGGCATGGGCAAACCGGCCGGCGGCGCGGCGGCATCGAAGCGCCCCGCAGGCATCTCCGACGCCGAAATGGAGCGCCGCCTCAAGGCGCTGCAAGCCGCGAAGGCGCGTGAAACCGAAGAGGCCGCGCAGCGCGAGGCCGAGGAAAAGGCCCGCGCCGAAGAGCGCGAGCGCCTGCGTGCCGAGAAGGAACAGAAAGAGCGCGAACAGCGCGAAGCCGAAGAGCGCGCCCGCGCCAAGGCCGAGGAAGAAGAGCGCAAGGCCCGAGAGGCCGCAGAGGTGGCCAAGGCCGCGTCGACCCCCGCCCCCAAGGGCGAACCCGAGGTCGCGCGCCCGGCCGCCAAGCCCGCCGCAGCGCCCCGCAAGGCCGAGCGCGAGCGCGAGGATCGTGGCCGCGGCCCCAAAGCGCGCGAGGACGGCGGACGCCGTTCCGGCAAGCTGACCCTGAACCAGGCGCTGTCTGGCGAAGGCGGGCGGCAGAAATCCATGGCCGCCATGAAGCGCAAGCAAGAGCGCGCGCGTCAAAAGGCCATGGGCGGCAGCCAGCCGCGTGAAAAGGTCGTGCGCGACGTGCAGCTGCCCGAGGCGATCACCGTCGCCGAACTGGCCAACCGGATGACCGAAAAGGTCGCCGACGTGGTCAAGGCGCTGATGCAGAACGGCGTGATGGCGACTCAGAACCAGTCCATCGACGCGGACACGGCGGAACTGATCATCGAGGAATTCGGCCACCGGGTCACCCGCGTGTCCGACGCCGATGTCGAGGACGTCATCAAGGAAGTCGAGGACAACGAAGAGGACCTTCAGCCGCGCCCGCCTGTCATCACGATCATGGGCCACGTCGACCACGGCAAGACCTCGCTCTTGGACGCGATTCGCGATGCCAAGGTGGTCGCTGGCGAAGCCGGCGGCATCACCCAGCATATCGGCGCCTATCAGGTCACGACCGAAAGCGGCGCGACGCTCAGCTTCCTCGACACGCCCGGCCACGCCGCGTTCACCTCGATGCGGTCGCGCGGGGCGCAGGTCACGGATATCGTGGTGCTGGTGGTTGCCGCCGACGATGCGGTCATGCCGCAGACCGTCGAGGCGATCAATCACGCCAAGGCCGCCAAGGTTCCGATGATCGTGGCGATCAACAAGATCGACAAGCCCGAGGCGAACCCCACCAAGGTGCGCACCGACCTGCTGCAGCACGAGGTGGTCGTCGAAGAGATGTCCGGCGACGTGCAGGATGTCGAAGTGTCGGCCATCAGCGGCCAGGGGCTTGACGAGCTGCTTGAGGCCATCGCGCTGCAGGCCGAAATCCTCGAGCTCAAGGCAAACCCGAACCGCGCCGCCGTCGGCGCCGTGATCGAGGCGCAGCTGGACGTGGGCCGCGGCCCCGTCGCCACCGTTCTGGTACAGAACGGTACCCTGCGCCAGGGCGACATCTTTGTCGTGGGCGAGCAGTACGGCAAGGTCCGCGCGCTGATCAACGACAAGGGCGAGCGCGTCAAAGAGGCCGGGCCGTCGGTGCCCGTCGAGGTGCTGGGCCTCAACGGCACGCCCGAGGCGGGTGACGTGCTCAACGTCACCGAGACCGAGGCGCAGGCCCGCGAAATCGCGGAATACCGCGCCAATGTCGCCAAGGAAAAGCGCGCGGCGGCCGGTGCGGCCACCACGCTGGAACAATTGATGCAGAAGGCCAAGGAAGACGAAAGCGTCACCGAGCTGCCGATCCTGGTCAAGGCCGATGTGCAGGGCAGCGCCGAGGCCATCGTTCAGGCGATGGAGAAGATCGGCAACGAAGAGGTGCGCGTGCGCGTGCTGCATTCGGGCGTCGGCGCGATCACCGAAACCGACGTCGGCCTGGCCGAAGCCTCGGGCGCGCCGGTCTTCGGCTTCAACGTCCGCGCCAATGCCTCGGCCCGCAACACCGCCAACCAGAAAGGCGTGGAAATCCGCTATTACAGCGTGATCTACGACCTTGTGGACGATGTGAAAGCGGCGGCCTCGGGCCTGCTGTCGGCCGAAATCCGCGAAAAGTTCATCGGCTATGCCGAGATCAAGGAGGTCTTCAAGGTCTCTGGCGTGGGCAAGGTCGCGGGCTGTCTGGTGACCGAGGGCGTGGCGCGCCGCTCGGCGGGCGTGCGCCTGCTGCGCGACAACGTGGTGGTCCACGAGGGCACGCTGAAGACGCTCAAGCGCTTCAAGGACGAGGTGCCCGAGGTGCAGTCCGGTCAGGAATGCGGCATGGCGTTCGAGAATTACGACGATATCCGCCCCGGCGACGTGATCGAGATCTTCGAGCGCGAAGAGATCGAACGGACGCTCTGACGCATCATCCCATGAAACGAAAAGGGCGGCCCCAAAGGCCGCCCTTTTCGTTTTCGCCCGTCACGCCGGAAAGCGGATCAGGTTGGTTTTACCACCGGCAGTCCGGTGAAAATCTGCTGTCCGACACGAACCGCGATACGGCCATCCGGAAGTGATTTTTCAAGAATTCCCTGCACTGAGACACAAGATCCCATGATGATCGTTCGCAGCATGTCACCATCTCCCCAATCAATGACGCTTAAGGACATAGCGCGGCTTGGTTAATAAAACGAGAAAAAATGACATGAAAAAGTCATGTTTGCCTGAAATTTCACCGTGATACGCATGAATCTTGCGGAAAGGATTGATTTTTCTTGCGTTTTGACAGGGGCTTAGCGGCGCCTCTTCATAGCCAGTCACGAAGGATCGGAATCAGCGGAATATCGGCGGGCGGCATGGGGTAGGCGCGCAGGTCCTGCGCCCGGACCCATTTCAGGGTCTGGGATTCGCGCGACTGCGGGATGCCTTCCCACTTGCGGCAGGCAAAGAGCGGCATAAGCAGGTGGAAATCGTCATAGCTGTGGCTGGCGAAGGTCAGCGGGGCCAGGCAGCTGGCCCAGGTGTCGATGCCCAGCTCCTCCTGCAGCTCGCGGATCAACGCGGCCTCGGGTGTTTCGCCCGGTTCGACCTTGCCGCCCGGAAATTCCCAGAGCCCGGCCATGGATTTGCCCTCGGGGCGTTGGGCCAGAAGCACGCGTCCATCCGGGTCTATGAGCGCGACGGCGGAGACGAGAACGATCTTCATGCGGGGACCTTTACTGCAAGAGGTTGGGGGGCCAGCCCTCAAACCGAGTTAGAGTTGGGGGGCCAGCCCCCCAAACCGAGTTAGAGTTGGGGGGCCAGCCCCCCAAACCCCCCGGGATATTTATGGATCAATGAAGGAACGGGTCAGGAGCGGTAATCGGCGTTGATCGAGATGTAGCCATGCGTGAGGTCACAGGTCCAAATTGTGGCCGTGCCATCGCCCAGGCCGATGTCGACGTTGATGTCGATCTCGGGGGCTTTCATCTGCGCCGCACCGAGTTCTTCGTGGTAGTCGGGGGACACCCAGCCGTTTTCCGCAACCAGCACCGGGCCGAACGAGATTTTCAGCCGGTCGCGGTCCGCCGCGGCGCCGGATTTGCCCACGGCCATGACGATGCGGCCCCAGTTGGGATCCTCGCCGGCGATGGCGGTCTTGACCAGCGGCGAGTTGGCGATGGAGAGCGCATGGGTGCGGGCGTCGGCGTCGCTGGCCGCACCCGTGACGTTGATGGTGACGAATTTGGTCGCGCCTTCGCCATCGCGCACGACCTGCTGGGCGAGATCAAGCATCACCCGCTCGAGCGCCTCCTCAAAAGCCACCACCCCCGCCACATCGACGCCCGAGGCCCCGGTCGCGCCCATCAGGAGCGTGTCGGAGGTCGACGTGTCGCTGTCGACGGTGATGCAGTTGAAGGTCTTGTCGTTGATTCGGCTGACCAGGTCTTGAAGCGCGGGCTGCGCGATCACGGCATCGGTGAAGATGTAGACCAGCATCGTCGCCATGTCTGGCGCGATCATGCCCGAGCCCTTGGCGATGCCTGCGATCCTGACCGTCCCGTCCGGCAGATCGACCTGCGCCGCAGCGCCCTTCGGGAAGGTGTCGGTGGTCATGATCGCCTGCGCGGCCTCGGCGATGCCGCCTTCGTCGAGCGAGCCAGCCAGATCGGCGATCTTGGCGGTGATCCGCGCGTGCGGCAGCGGCTCGCCGATCACGCCGGTCGACGAGGAGAACACCCGCTGTTCCGGCAGGTCGAGCACGGTCGCGACGGCCTGGGTGACGGCGCGGGTCGCCTCGACGCCGTTGCGTCCGGTGAAGGCGTTGGAATTGCCCGAGTTGACGATGATCGCCGCGCCGTCCTCGGACGGCAGGGCGATCTTGGCCTGGCAATCCAGCACCGGCGCCGACCGGGTGGCCGACCGGGTGAACACCCCGGCCATCGTGCTGCCCGGCACCAGATGCGCCAGCATCACGTCCAGCCGCCCCGCATAGCGCACCCCGGCCGCGGCGCTGGCAAAGCGCACGCCGCGAATGACCGGCAGGTCGGGAAAGCTTGCGGGTGCCAGCGGGGACCGGGCGAGCGACTTGGCCAAATCAGTTCTCCAGCAGGTCGAGGTTGTTGAGGATCGAGGTGTCGATCTGCTGTTTGGTGGTGCGCGTCACCTCGGCGGCCCCGACCAGCGCGTCGATATGATCCTCGACCGCCTTTTGCTGAAGCTCGCTGGCGAGGGCGTCGCGCACCTCTTCCAGGGCGGGCGCGGTGGTGGTGCGGGTCTCGTTCAGCCGGATCACGTGCCAGCCGAACTGGGTCTGCACCGGGGCCGATATCGTGCCGGGCTCCAGCGCCTCGACGGCGTCCTCGAACGGGGCGACCATCATGCCGGGGCCGAACCAGCCGAGAGACCCGCCGCTGGGGCCGGACGGGCCGGTGGATTTCTCACGCGCGACCTCGGCGAAGTCGGCGCCGCCCTCAAGCTCGGTCACGATGGCCGCGGCGGCCTCTTCGGTTTCGACCAGGATATGCGAGGCGTTGTATTCCATGCCGGCGGCCGCATTGGCGTATTGCGCGTCATAGGCCGCTTGCAACGCCTCATCGGTGACGGCGCCCTCGGCCACGGCGGTGATGGCTTCGGCGGCCAGAAGCGCGCGGCGCTCGTTGTCGAGCGCCAGAGTGACGCGGCGGGTTTCGGTGGCGCCCTCGCCCTGGCTGAGCGCGGTCTGCTGGATCAACTGCTCCATCACGCCATCCCAAAGCACGTCGACGGGCAATTGCTGGTACTGCTCGGGCAGCCCGGCGCGGACCATCAACATGTGACCCAGCGTGATATCGACCCCGTTTACGGTCGCGACGACGGTGTCGGCAGTGGGCGTATCCTGCGACGACACCGGCCAGGCCAGCGTCGCGGCAAGCGCCGCGGCGGTCAGCGTTCTGAGTGTTTTCGACATCGTTACGTCCTTCCAAGACTGCCGCGCGACGGGGCGCGGCGTTGACACTGTGAAACCGGCCCCTTACATGCCCTGAAAGGCTCTGCAGGCCGGTCGTTCCCCTGTTTCATATGGGCTGAGTGCGAGACGGGCAAGCAGATGCCGCACACGAAGCTGTCAGACAGGTATTTACGGATCATGCTGGGAAAACTCGCGCGAAAGGTGTTCGGAACGCCGAACGACCGAAAGATCAAGGCGACCCGCCCGCTGGTAGAGCAGATTAACGCGCTTGAGCCCGAATTCGAGAAGCTGGACGATGCCGGGCTGATCGCCAAGACCGAAGAGCTGAAAGGCCGTCTGGCCGGGGGCGAGGCGCTGGATGCGCTGCTGCCCGAGGCCTTCGCCAACTGCCGCGAGGCCGCCAAGCGCGCCCTGGGGCTCCGCGCCTTCGACGTGCAGCTGATGGGCGGCATCTTCATGCACCAGGGCAACATCTCGGAAATGAAGACCGGCGAGGGCAAGACGCTGGTCGCCACCTTCCCAGCCTACCTAAACGCGCTGACGGGCCGGGGCGTGCATATCGTGACCGTCAACGACTACCTCGCCCGCCGCGACGCCGAGTGGATGAGCAAGGTCTACGGCGCCCTGGGGATGACCACTGGCGTCGTCTATCCGCGCCAGCCCGAGGACGAAAAGGCCCAAGCCTACGCCTGCGACATCACCTATGCCACCAACAACGAGCTCGGCTTCGACTATCTGCGCGACAACATGAAATCCGAGCTGGCGCAGATCCATCAGAAGGATCACTATTTCGCCATCGTCGACGAGGTCGACAGCATTCTGATCGACGAGGCGCGCACGCCGTTGATCATCTCGGGCCCGGCGCAGGACCGGTCCGAACTTTACGTCGCGATCGACAAGCTGATCCCCGATCTGGACGAGACGCATTACACGATCGACGAAAAGACCCGCAACGTCACCTTTACCGACGAAGGCAACGAATTCCTCGAAGAACACCTGCACGCGCGCGGCATCCTGCCCGAGGATCAGACGCTCTACGATCCCGAAAGCACGACCATCGTGCATCACGTCAACCAGGGCCTGCGCGCGCACAAGCTGTTCGCCAAGGACAAGGAATACATCGTCCGCGATAGCGAGGTTGTGCTGATCGACGAATTCACCGGCCGCATGATGCCGGGCCGCCGCCTGTCGGACGGGCTGCACCAGGCCATCGAGGCCAAGGAAGACTGCAAGATCCAGCCCGAGAACGTGACGCTGGCGTCGGTGACCTTCCAGAACTACTTCCGGCTTTACGAAAAGCTGGCGGGCATGACCGGCACCGCCGCCACCGAGGCCGAGGAATTCGGCGAGATCTACGGCCTCGGCGTGGTCGAGGTTCCGACCAACCGACCCATCGCGCGGCAGGACGACGACGACAAGGTCTTCCGCACCGCCCGCGAGAAATACGACGCCATTGTCGATCAGATCCGCCAGGCGCATGAAAAGGGCCAGCCGGTGCTGGTTGGCACCACCTCGATCGAAAAATCCGAGATGCTGTCTGACCTGCTGACCAAGGCGGGGCTCAAGCACAACGTGCTCAACGCCCGCCAGCACGAGCAAGAGGCGCAGATCGTCGGCGACGCGGGCAAGCTGGGGGCGATCACCATCGCCACCAACATGGCCGGCCGCGGCACCGACATCAAACTGGGCGGCAACGTCGATTTCAAGGTAATGGAGGCGCTCGCCGCCGATCCCGATAACAATCCCGACGAGATCCGGCAACGGATCGAGGAGGCGCACGCCGCCGACGAAGAGGCGGTCAAGGCTGCGGGCGGGCTTTTCGTTCTGGCCACCGAACGCCACGAATCGCGCCGGATCGACAATCAGCTGCGCGGCCGCTCGGGCCGGCAGGGCGACCCGGGCCGGTCGTCCTTCTACCTGTCGCTCGACGACGACCTGATGCGCATCTTCGGGTCCGAACGGCTCGACAAGGTGCTCTCGACCCTCGGCATGAAGGAAGGCGAGGCGATCGAACACCCCTGGGTGAACAAATCGCTCGAACGCGCGCAGGCCAAGGTCGAAGGCCGCAACTTCGACATCCGCAAGCAGCTGCTGAAATTCGACGACGTGATGAACGATCAGCGCAAGGTGATCTTCTCGCAGCGCCGCGAGATCATGGAAGCCGAAGACCTGTCCGACATCATCCAGGACATGCGCTTTCAGGTGATCGACGATCTGGTGACGGCCTATATCCCGCCGCGCAGCTATGCCGATCAGTGGGACACGCAGGGGCTTTATGCCGCGGTTCTGGAAAAGCTCGGCTTCGACGCGCCGGTGATCGCCTGGGGCGACGAAGAGGGCGTCGATGCCGATGTCATACGCGAACGGCTGGAAGAGGCCTCGGACAAGCAGATGGCCGACAAGGCCGAGGCCTTCGGCCCCGACACCATGCGCCAGATCGAAAAGCAGATCCTGTTGCAGACCATCGACGGCAAGTGGCGCGAACACCTGCTGACGCTCGAACATCTGCGCGCCGTCGTGGGCTTTCGCGGCTATGCGCAGCGCGATCCGCTGAACGAATACAAGTCCGAGGCTTTCCAGCTGTTCCAGGGTCTCCTTGACAGCCTGCGCGAAGAGGTCAGTCAGAAGCTCGGCCAGATCCGCCCGATGACCGAGGAAGAGCAGAAGGCGATGATGCAGCAGATCGCCGCCCAGCAGGCGCAGTTGCAACGCCAGGCCGACGCGGCCGCGGAACAGACCCCCGCCGCGCCGGGTGACGACGCCGCGGCGGCGGCCCCCGCAGCCGAACCTCTGGTGGCCGGGTTCGACGAGACCGACCCTGCCACATGGGGCAATCCGGGCCGCAATGAGCCCTGCCCCTGCGGATCGGGCAACAAGTTCAAGCACTGCCACGGCCGCCTGGCCTGACCTTGCCCTGACGGGGTGCGGCGTTTCCGCGACCCGTCACCGCCACCCTTGTGGCCAGCCCCGCATCCAGCCCCATATCTGGATTCCCCCGCGCAACCGCGCGGGGGAATGTACGAATGACTCCATGCCCATGCCGCACACTCGCCACCTTTCTCCGCCATCCATGACGCTGACACGGAATGCGATGCGGAGGCCGTCATGGCACGGATCAAGACCTATCTTCTGAGCGGCGGCACGCTGATCTGCGCGCTGGCCATCGGCTATTTCATGCAATACGGCCTCGGCGCGCCGCAATCCGCGCCCTCGAACGCCCCCTTGAAAGTATCCGAAATCACCCTCACCTCTTCCGCCGCGCTCCCTTCGATGCCGCGCGAGGCGCGCTCTGCGCCTGCCCTGCCCGACGCGCCGGTCCAGTTGGCCGCCGCCGAGGCAGACACCATCGCCCCCGGCAGCCTGCCGCAAGAGGCCACCGCCGGGTTTGCCTGCGACATCACACTGAACGCCAGCCCGGCCGCCGGCGCGATGGTGGCCCTGACGCTTGACGCGCCCTGCAAGGGCAGCGAACGCCTGACCGTGCATCACCACGGCATGATGTTCACCGAAATCACCCAGCCCGACGGCAGCCTGTCGGTGACCGTGCCCGCCATCGTCGAACAGGCGACGTTCATGGTCTCGTTCCTCGACGGTACCGGCGCGGTTGCGTCCACCGATGTTACGTCGCTGGAGTTCTACGAGCGTGTCGTCCTGCAATGGCGCGGGGCAAGCGGTCTGCAATTGCATGCCCGCGAATTCGGTGCCGAGTATTTCGGCGAGGGCCATGTCTGGGCCGCTTCTGCCAGCGACGTGTCGAACGCGATCCAAGGCCAGGGCGGCTTTCTGACGCGGCTAGGACGTGAGGACAGCCCCGAGGCGCTCATGGCCGAGGTCTATTCCTTCCCCGCCGCCACGACCACCCGCAACGGCGACATCGCCCTGACCGTCGAGGCAGAGGTCACCGACGCCAATTGCAACGCATTGGTCGAAGCGCAAACCCTGGAACGTCGGGGCGAGGCCGGTCTGCGGGTGCGCGACCTGACGCTGGACATCCCGGCCTGTGACACGACGGGCGACTTTCTTGTGTTGAAAAACCTGGTCGAAGACCTGACAATCGCTGCCAAATGAAACAGGGCGACCGGGGCGTCTGAATGTGGCACGTGCGTGCGGCGGTTTTCGCCGCACTTTTTCTTGCAGGACTTGCGTCGCAGGCGGTGGCACAGGATGTAACGCTGCGCGCCCGCGATGGCGCGATCGAGCTGTCCGGCACTCTTCTGGGCTTTGACGGCGAATTCTACCGGCTGGATACGGAATACGGCGAGCTGACCATCGACGGGTCGGGCGTGCTCTGCGACGGACCGGGGTGCCCGTCGCTGACCGATTTCGTGGCAGAGATCGACATTTCCGGCTCGGCGACCGCCGGTCAGGTCCTGATGCCCGCCCTGCTCGAGGGATTTGCGCGGCGCAACGGGATGGGCGCCGACAGGCGGCCCATCGACGACAGCCATTTCACTTATGAATTGTCCCGCGACGGCAAGATCGTGGGCCGGTTCCATTTCCGCCTGACCACAACCGACGAAGGTTTCGCCGATCTGCTGGGGGGCGACGCCGATATCGCGATGGCGCTGCGCGAGATCCGGCGCGAGGAACTGGCCCGCGCGCGCGAGGCCGGTCTGGGAGAGCTCGACCACCCCAACCGCAGCCGGGTTCTGGCGCTCGACGCGCTGATACCGGTGGTCGCGCCGGGCAATCCGGTGGACGCCATCTCGGTCGCCGATCTGGCGCGGGTGGTCGCCGGGCAGATCGACAATTGGCGCGATCTGGGCGGGCCGGATGCGCCAATCGCCGTTCATCTGCGCGACCCCGGTTCGGGTCTTTTGCAGAATGTCGAGGATCGTCTGATGGCCCCCGCGCGGCTGGAACCGCAGGCAGGGGCGGTCGCGCACATGACGAACGAAGCGCTGGCGCAAGCCATCGTGCGCGACCCGTTCGGCATCGGGATCGCCAGCTTTTCAGAGATAGGCAACGCCAAGCCGCTGACGCTGACGGGGCCCTGCGGCTTTTCCCTGCGCGGCACACGGCGCAACATCAAGACCGAGGATTACCCCCTCACCGCGCCGATGTTCCTCTACCTTCCCGCGCGTCGCCTGCCCGCGCTGGGGCGCGATTTCCTGCGCTACACCCGCAGCGATCCGGCGCAGATCGTGATCCGGCGCGCGGGCTTTGTCGATCAGGATCCGGAAACGATCCCGATCAACCTGCAGGGCGACCGGCTTGCCAATGCCATCGCGGTGGCCACAGGCGACGACGGGCTGACGCAATTGCAGGACATGATGACGACGCTGGGCCCGATGCAGCGCCTCAGCACGTCGTTCCGGTTCGAGGCCGGGTCGGTCCGGCTGGATGCGCAATCGCGCTCGAACGTGCAGCAGCTTGCCCGCTCGATCGAGGGCGGCGCCTATGACAGCCGGCACATGGTGTTCGTCGGGTTTTCAGACGGACAAGGGCCTGCCGGGGCAAATCTCGCCATCGCCCGCCGCCGCGCCGAGGCCGTGCGCCGCGCCGTGATCGACGCGGCCGAGACAGCGGACGCCAGCAAGCTCGACATCACCAGCACCGCCTTTGGCGAGGCGATGCCCATGGCCTGCGACGACTCAGCCTGGGGGCGCCAGGTGAACCGGCGGGTCGAGGTGTGGCTGCGCTAGGCCCGTAGGGTCAAAGAAGCCCCTCCGCCCGGAAGCTGAGTTCGCGGGACCGGCCGATGATCAGATGATCGTGCAGGGTGATACCCAGCGCCTCAACCGCCAGTTGAATCTGCGCGGTCATGTCGATATCCGTCTGGCTGGGCGTCGGGTCGCCGGAGGGATGGTTGTGCACGAGGATCATTGCGCTTGCATTCACCTCCAGCCCGCGCTTGACCACCTCGCGGGGATAGACGGGCACATGATCGACCGTGCCGCGCGCCTGCGCCTCGTCGGCGATGAGCACATTCTTGCGGTCCAGGTAGAGCACCCGGAACTGTTCGGTTTCACGATGCGCCATCGTCGTGTGGCAATAATCGACAAGCGCGTCCCAGGAACTGATCACCTCTTTGCGGAGCACGCGGGCGCGGGACAGGCGATGCGCCGCGGCCTCGATGATCTTGAGTTCCGTCACCACGGCGTCGCCAACGCCCGGGGTTTCCGTCAGCCGCGACACCGGGGCCGACAGGACCCCGTTGAAATCGCCGAACCGGTCCAGCAAGGCGCGCGCCAGTGGCTTGACGTCGCGGCGGGGAATGGCGCGGAAAAGGACCAGTTCCAGCATTTCGTAATCGGGCAAGGCATCGGCCCCGCCCACCATGAAGCGTTCGCGCAGCCGCGCGCGGTGATCACGGAGATACGACGGCTGCACCGCGGCAGGTTCAGCGATCTGAGCCTCGTCCATGTCGAACAGGGCGGCCTGAGAATCGGAAAAATGCGGTCCTTGGATCATTCCGCGACGATGCCGGGATTCTGATGAATTAAACGTAAACGGCGGCCCGAAGGCCGCCGTCCGAAACAGGTGCATGACCGGGCGTTCAGCCCTTCATCGAATCCCAGAAATTCTTGACCGACGAGAAAAAGCTCTTTGATTCCGGGTTGTTGTCCTCGGACATCGCTTCGAATTCCCGCAGTAGCTCTTTCTGCTTGGAGGTCAGGTTGACCGGCGTTTCCACCGCAAGTTCGATGAACATGTCGCCTTGCCCGCCGCCCCGCAGAGCCGGCATGCCCTTGCCGCGCAGACGCATCTGGCGGCCCGATTGCGACCCGGCAGGGATCTTGACCCGGCTGCGGCCGCCGTCGATCGTCGGCACTTCGATGTCGCCGCCCAGCGCGGCGGCGATCATCGACACAGGCACCCGGCAGTGCAGCTCGGTTGCGTCGCGTTCAAAGATCGGGTGCCGGGTGACCTCGATGAAGATATAGAGATCGCCCGGAGGCCCGCCGCGCATCCCCGCCTCGCCTTCGCCGGCAAGACGGATGCGGGTGCCGGTTTCCACGCCCGCGGGGATATTCACCGACAGCGCGTGCTCTTTCTGGACGCGCCCGTTTCCGCCGCATTTGGTGCAGGGGTTCTTGATGATCTGACCCAGACCAGAGCAGGTCGGACAGGTGCGTTCGACGGTAAAGAAACCCTGCGTCGCGCGCACCTTGCCCATGCCGGAACAGGTCGGGCAGGTGGTCGGCTCCGCACCGCCTTCGGCGCCGGACCCGGAGCACGAATCGCATTGCACCGAGGTCGGGACGGTGATCGTCTTTTGCAGGCCGGAATAGGCATCCTCCAGCGTCACGCGCAGATTATAGCGCAGGTCCGCCCCGCGCGAGGCGCGCTGACGGCCCCCACGGCCGCCGCCCATGAAATCGCCGAAGAGATCGTCGAAGACATCGGAAAAGGCCGAGGCGAAATCGCCCTGACCGGCACCGCCGCCAAAGCCGCCGGGACGCCCACCGCCCATGCCGCCCTCGAATGCGGCGTGGCCGAAACGGTCGTAGGCGGCCTTCTTCTCGGGGTCCTTGAGAATTTCGTAGGCCTCGTTGGCCTCTTTGAACTGGTCTTCCGCCTTGGGGTTATCGGAATTGCGGTCGGGGTGCAGTTCCTTGGCCTTCGTGCGATAGGCTTTTTTGATCTCGTCAGCCGAGGCGCCCTTGGACAGGCCAAGCACTTCATAAAAATCGCGTTTGGACATTCACGCCCTCCTTCGCTCGGAACGCTGAGGGCCGGCCCGGCATCCGGACCGGCCCCTTTATCGGTTCCGAGGGCTGTGGCCTCAGGCCCGCTTGTTGTCGTCGAGGTCCTCGAAATCGGCGTCGACGATGCTGTCGTCCTCGTCGCCGCTGCGCGGCGCATCCGCCGCTTCGGGGGTTTCTTCGCCGGCTTCGGCCTGTGCCTTGTAGATCGCCTCGCCCAGACGCATGGCCGCTTCGGTCACGTTCTGGATGCCCGACTTGATCTTTTCAGCCGAGGCGTCGTCCTTTTCGAGGTCGTCCTTGAGCGCGGCAATCGCCAGCTCGATGGCCTCGACGGTCGACGGGTCGACCTTGTCGCCATGATCTTCGAGCGACTTCTCGGTCGAGTGGATCAGGCTTTCGGCCTGGTTCTTGGCTTCGATCAGCTCGCGGCGTTCCTTGTCGGCCTCGGCGTTGTCCTCGGCCTCCTTGACCATGCGCTCGATGTCGTCATCAGACAGACCGCCGGACGCCTGGATCGTGATCTTCTGCTCTTTGTTGGTGCCCTTGTCCTTGGCGCTGACCGACACGATGCCGTTGGCGTCGATGTCGAAGGTCACTTCGATCTGGGGCATACCACGCGGTGCGGGCGGGATTTCCTCGAGGTTGAACTGGCCGAGCATCTTGTTGTCCGCGGCCATTTCACGCTCGCCCTGGAAGACCCGGATGGTCACGGCGTTCTGGTTGTCCTCGGCGGTCGAGAAGATTTGCGACTTCTTGGTCGGGATCGTGGTGTTGCGGTCGATCAGACGGGTGAACACGCCACCCAGCGTCTCGATGCCCAGCGAAAGCGGGGTCACGTCGAGCAGGACCACATCCTTGACGTCACCTTGCAGAACACCGGCCTGAATGGCGGCGCCCATGGCGACGACCTCGTCGGGGTTCACACCCTTGTGCGGCTCTTTCCCGAAGAACTTGGTCACCTCTTCGATGACTTTCGGCATCCGGGTCATACCGCCGACCAGGACCACTTCGTCGATGTCCGACGTCGACAGACCGGCATCCTTCAGAGCGGCCTGGCAGGGCTTCATCGAGCCTTTGATCAGGTCGCCGACCAGGCTTTCCAGCTTGGCGCGGGTCAGCTTCATGACCATGTGCAGCGGCTGGCCGTTCGAACCCATCGAGATGAACGGCTGGTTGATCTCGGTCTGGCTGGCGGACGACAGCTCGATCTTGGCCTTTTCGGCAGCTTCCTTGAGACGCTGCAGCGCCATCTTGTCCTTGGTCAGATCGACGTTGTTCTCTTTCTTGAACTCGTCGGCCAGGTAGTTGACGATGCGCATGTCAAAGTCTTCACCACCCAGGAACGTGTCGCCGTTGGTCGACTTCACCTCGAAAAGGCCATCGTCGATTTCCAGCACAGTCACGTCGAAGGTGCCGCCGCCAAGGTCGTAGACGGCGATGGTCTTGCTGTCTTTCTTGTCGAGCCCGTAGGCCAGCGCGGCGGCGGTCGGTTCGTTGATGATCCGCAGCACCTCAAGCCCGGCGATCTTGCCGGCGTCCTTGGTGGCCTGACGCTGGGCGTCGTTGAAATAGGCGGGAACGGTGATGACGGCCTGCGTCACCTCTTCGCCGAGATAGCTTTCGGCGGTTTCCTTCATCTTTTGCAGGATGAAGGCGGAAATCTGGGAGGGGGAGTATTTGTCACCCTTGGCGCGCACCCAGGCGTCGCCATTGCCGCCGTCGATCACCTCGAACGGCATGTTCTTGCGGTCTTTCTGCAAATCCGAATCGTCGTTGCGACGCCCGATCAGACGCTTCACGCCGAAAATGGTGTTTTCCGGGTTGGTCACGGCCTGCCGTTTCGCAGGCTGGCCCACCAGACGTTCGTCGTCGGTGAAGGCCACGATCGAGGGCGTCGTGCGCGCGCCTTCGGAGTTTTCGATCACGCGCGGCTGCGATCCGTCCATGATTGCGACGCAGCTGTTGGTGGTGCCGAGGTCAATACCAATCACTTTGGCCATGTTTTCGATCCCTTCTGTCACTTCAAGGCGATGTCACGAGGCGCGGGACCCGTTGTGGCATCCTGCCCCGCCTGTCTACGACCGGCCCGACGGCCCGCCGCGTTCGGAGGGTATATAAGGAGGGGGTATCGGGCCTGCAAGCGCCGCAAGCGCAGGGTTTTCCGCATTTGGGCGGGAAAATCTTTGCCACTCGGTGTGGAAACCGGGAAAATGGCGCCATGAACGAGGTTATCGACCGGCGCGGTTTTCGCATTTTCCCTGGATATTTCGACAGCGAGTCGCAGATCGCTTTGGTCGAGGATCTGCGCGAGGTGCTGCGGCAGGCCCCTCTGGTGCAGCCGGTCACGCCGCGCGGCCAAAAGATGAGCGTGCGGATGTCGGCGGCGGGGCGGTTCGGCTGGATCAGCGACCGCAAGGGCTATCGCTATGAGGAAAGGCATCCCTCGCGCGTGCCCTGGCCGCCGATCCCGGACCGGGTTCTGGCGCTCTGGGGCGACGTCGCGGGGTGCCCGCGCGATCCGGAATGCTGCCTGATCAATTGGTATGGCGAGGGCGCGCGCATGGGGCTGCACCAGGACCGGGACGAGGCGGATTTCACCTGCCCGGTGGTGTCGGTCAGCCTGGGCGACGAAGGGCTCTTTCGCATGGGAAACGTCGAACGAGGTGGCAAGACCGAGTCGATCTGGCTGCGGTCGGGCGATGTGGTGGTGATGGGCGGCGCCGCGCGGCTGGCCCATCACGGGGTCGACCGGATCCGGTTCGGATCGTCGTCGCTCTTGCCCAATGGCGGGCGGATCAACCTGACGCTGCGGGTGGTGACCTGAGGCTATTCCATCTGCAACGTGCAGCACCCCGACAAAAGCCGCGAGGTCTGCCCGCCCAGCATCAGCTGCGCGCCCAGGCCGTAAGCGCGGTCCGACATGCCGTCGCTGCATTCTTCGCGGCGCACGGTCAGGGCGCCCTGAACCTCCGCCCCGCCCATCCACACGCCGTGGGGGCCAAAGCGCCCCTCCGTCAACCGCAGCGCCCCCGCCTCCATCGCCAGATACGGGCCGTCGGGCGTGGTCATCAGCGCCGGGCCTTCGGGGGTGACGTCGATGGACCAAAACGGCTCTGTCCCGAAGCAGCGGAATTGTTCGGCGTCGGGAAAGGTGCCGCCCGGCTGCACGGCGAGATAGCCCAGATGCGCCCAGCCTGCCCCCTCGGCCAGGTTGACCCGGCCCCAGTTCCCGTCCGAGGCCGTCACCTCGACCCAGCGGGCATCGTGCACCAGCGCACCGACGATGGGCGCGTCGCCGCTGGGCGCGGCGCGGACGTTCAGCACGTCGTCCGGCGACACCCCCGTCACATCGGCCAAGGCGGGCCAGTCCTGCGCCGCCGCCGCACTGGCGCAAAGCACCCAAATCGCGAAGACCCGGATCATCGCCGCGCCCCCCACGAGGCCGAGGCGTGTTTGCGCGTATAGAATTCAGCCATCAGCCCGATCATGATCAGCACCAGCGACAGGTAAAGCGCGTATTCCCAATCGGAATTGCGCGGGTTGTAATTGGCGAAGGCATAGCCGCGCGACTGGTCGATGGTGTGAAAGAGCGGGTTCCAGTCGAACATCACCAGCATGTATCCCGGCATGGCATTGGCCACGAACATCTTGCCCGATGCGATCATGTTGGCGCGCTGATAGACGGTCGAGATAATCGACACCGGCGTCGGAAACCACGGCTTGGCCGCCAGGAACACCATGCCAATGGCGGCGCCGGAAAACCACGACAGCAGGATCATCGCGATACAGCCGATGGGATCGTAAATCTCTTGCATCACGAAGGGGTTGAAGGCCACGTCATAGACAAAGAGGATCGCGAAGAGCGACAGGAACTGGATGTAGAGCGTGCTCAGCATCGCCGAGGCGATGGCGATGGCCGTGTTCATCGGCGCGTGCTGCATCATCGGGCTCGCCGGCCCCTCGGACCCGACGACCGCGCCCAGGGTTTTGGTGTGGGTCATGTAAAGGAACACGCCCGTCATGATGTAGATCATGAAATCCCCGCGCAGCGCGGTGCCGCGCAGCCCGAGGATCATGAACATGACGTAGAAGGCCATCACGAAGATGATCGTCTGCAGCATGTTCATGAAGATCGCCATGAAGGCGTTGCCGTGGGTCTTGCGCACGGCGCGCACCGAATTGTGGTAGATCAGCTCGCACACATAGACTGCCGAAGCCAGCCGCGACCGGGGGGCGCTGTTCTGAAACATCTGTCCTGCTCCACCAAGCCGCGATGCGGCGGTCCATGCGATGCGGCATTCTTGCCGTTCTTGCCGGTTCGAAGCATAAGAGGGCTGAGCTTTCAAATCAATAAATCCGCGCAAACCGGCGCGCAAAGAGAGGCATTGTGAATTATTCGACACTGAAAGAGGTCATGCGGCGGCTGGCCATCGAGGCCGGCGCGAAGATCATGGAAATCTACGATGCCGACAATTTCGACGTCACGCTGAAATCCGACGACAGCCCGGTCACCGCCGCCGATCAGGCCGCCGACAAGATCATCGCCGACGGTCTCCGCGCCGCCTTCCCCGATTGCGCCATCGTGACCGAAGAGCAGGCCGCCAGCCACGATCTGGAGGCCGACACCTTCCTGATCGTCGATCCGCTGGACGGCACCAAGGAATTCATCCAGCGCCGCGGCGACTTTACCGTCAACATCGCGCTGGTCGAGAACGGTGTGCCGACGCGCGGGGTGGTCTATGCGCCGGCGCGGGGGCGGATGTTCTATACCGACAGCGTCGGCCATTCGGTCGAAGAAGAAGGCCCGTTCGATCCGGCCACCTCTGGCGAGACAAAGCCGATCCGGGTCTCTGCACCCAACAACGACGCGCTGATGGTCGTCGCGTCGAAATCGCACCGCGATCAGGCCACCGACGATTACATCGGCAAATACAGCGTCGAGGACATGCGCAGCGCCGGATCCTCGCTGAAATTCTGTCTGGTGGCGACAGGCGAGGCCGATCTCTACCCCCGGCTGGGGCGCACGATGGAATGGGACACCGCCGCGGGTCATGCGGTTCTGGCCGGTGCGGGGGGCCGCGTGGTGCGGTTCGACGATCACACGCCGCTGGTCTACGGCAAGGCCGGGTACGCCAACCCCTTCTTCATCGCCTATGCGCCGGGCGTGGAGCTGAAGGAAGGCTAGGCCGGTGGGGTCCGCCCGGCCGGTCAGCATTGTCATCGTCAGCCGCAACCGGCCCGATGCGCTGCGGCTGTGCCTGACCGGCGTGGCCCAGCTCGACCATCCCGCCTATGAGGTGATCGTGGTGGCCTGCCCCGCCGGGCTGGCCGCCGTGGCCGCGCATCCGCAGGGCCAGCACGTCAAAACGGTCGCCTTCGACCGGCCCAACATCTCGGAGGCGCGCAACCTCGGCGTCGCGCTGGCGGCGGGCGAGGTCGTGGCCTTCATAGACGACGATTCCGTGCCGGAACCGCTCTGGCTGAGACACCTGACCGCCCCCTTCGACGACCCAGAGGTCGCGGCCAGCGGCGGCTATGTGATCGGGCGCAACGGGATCTCGTACCAATGGACGGCGCGCAGCGTCGATGCCCGCGCCGAAACAGCGCCGATCCCGATGCCCGACGACACCCCGCTGGTGCTGCACCCCGCGCCGGGCCGGGCGGTCAAGACCGAAGGCACCAACATGGCCTTGCGCCGCGAGGTGCTGGCCCAGATGGGCGGCTTCGACCCCGCCTTTCGCTTTTACCTGGAAGAGACCGATCTGAACATGCGGCTGGCCCGCGCCGGGCAGGCGACGGCGATCGTGCCGCTGGCGCAGGTGCATCACGGCTTTGCCGCCAGCGCCCGCCGCGGCGCGGACCGCGTTCCGCGCGACCTGACCCAGATCGGCGCGTCGCTGGCACTCTACCTGCGCAAGCACTGCCCCGAAGACCTGCACGACAGCGTCTGGACAAGGTTCCGCGCCGCTCAGCGCGACCGGCTCTTGCGGATCATGCAATCGGGTCCGCTGGGACCCGACGACGTGGGGCGGCTGATGAAGGGGCTGGACGCGGGCTGGCGCGAGGGCCGCGCGCGCGATCTGCCGGCCTTGCCCGCCCTTCCGCGCGCTGCCGCGGGTTTCGCCCCCTTCCCGGGCCGTCCCGACGCGCCGCGCCGCAGCCTTTCCGGCCGCCCGTGGCAGCGCCGCGCGCTGCACGCCGCCGCCGCCGAGGCCGTGCGCAAGGGGCAGATCGCCACGCTGGTCAGGCTGTCGCCGACGGCGCTCTATCACCGTGTGCGGATGCATCCCGACGGATATTGGGAACACATCGGCGGGATCTGGGGCCGCGCACAACGGGACAACGCCTTGATCCGCATGACCACCTTTCGCCGCCGGGTCGCCGAGGAAATCGCCCGTGTCACGCCGGTGCGCGGGGAATGACTGTCCCGAAATCGCACCTGCCCCGGACTTTCGCAGAAAAGTTGCACATTTTGGGTGTCGCTTTGACAAACAACGTGTAGTGAAACTCGGCGCTCCCTGCGATAAGAACAGGACAGGCGGAGCGTTTAGGAGCGGGCGAATGCGAAACAAGGTAACCAAGGCGATCTTTCCTGTAGCGGGGCTTGGCACACGGTTCCTGCCAGCGACGAAATCGGTTCCGAAAGAGATCATGACCCTGGTGGACCGGCCCCTGGTGCAATACGCCATCGACGAGGCGCGCGCCGCCGGCATCAAAGAGTTCATCTTTGTCACCTCGCGCGGCAAGGGTGCGCTTGAGGATTATTTCGACCACTCCCCCCAGTTGGAGCAGGAGCTGCGCAAGAAGGGCAAGGACGACCTTCTCGAGACGCTCAAGAACACCAACATGGATTCAGGCGAAATCGCCTATATCCGCCAGCACAAGGCGCTTGGTCTGGGCCACGCGGTGTGGTGTGCCCGGCGTCTTATCGGTAACGAACCCTTTGCGGTGATGCTGCCCGACGACGTGATCGCCGCCGAAAAGCCCTGTCTCCAGCAGATGGTCGAGGCCTATGCCGAAACCGGCGGCAACATGGTCGCCGCGATGGAGGTGCCCGCCGACAAGGCGCAGAACTATGGCGTGCTGGACATGGCCGAGGACATGGGCGCGATGGTGTCGGTCAAGGGTATGGTGGAAAAGCCCGCCGCCGGCACGGCGCCGTCGAACCTGGCGGTGATCGGGCGCTATATCCTGTCGCCGAACGTGCTGCGCAACCTCAGCAAGATCAAGTCCGGCGCCGGGGGCGAAATCCAGCTGACCGACGCCATCGCCCAGGAGATCGGCAGCGATGGCAGCGGCGTCTACGGCTACCGGTTCCGCGGCCAGCGGTTCGACTGCGGTTCGAAGGCCGGGTTCCTGCAGGCCACCGTCGCCTTCGGTCTGGCGCGCGACGATCTGCGTGACGATCTGGAAACCTATCTTCAGGAACTCATGACCGCGCGCAAGGCGGCGGAATAACGGCCGATGCCCAATGTGATGGTGACCGGGGGCGCGGGCTATATCGGAAGCCACGCCTGCAAGGTGCTTGCGCGCGAGGGCTTGACCCCCGTCACCTACGACAACCTGTCGACCGGCTGGCAGCAGGCGGTCAAGTTCGGCCCGTTCGAACAAGGCGATCTGCTGGACCGCGCCCGGCTGGACGCGGTCTTTGCGCAGCACAATCCCGTCGCCGTGATGCATTTCGCAGCGCTCAGCCAGGTGGGCGAGGCGATGGCGAAACCCGGCCTCTACTGGCGCAACAACGTCGAAGGCTCGCTGACGCTGATCGAGGCGGCGGTCGCGGCGGGCTGCATGAATTTCGTCTTCAGCTCGACCTGCGCAACCTATGGCGAGCACGACAACATCGTGCTGGACGAGGACACGCCGCAGCAGCCGCTGAACGCGTATGGCGCGTCGAAACGCGCGATCGAGGATATTCTGCGCGATTTCGAGGCCGCCTACGGCCTGCGCCACGTGATCTTTCGCTATTTCAACGTCGCCGGTGCCGACCCCGAGACCGAGGTCGGCGAATGCCACCGCCCCGAAACGCATCTGATCCCGGTTATGCTCGAGGCGATCGACGGCCAGCGCCCCGCGCTGACCATCCACGGCGACGATTACGACACGCCCGACGGCACCTGTATCCGCGATTATGTGCATGTCATGGACCTGGTCGAGGCGCATGTGCTGGGGCTGAAATGGTTGCAGGACGGGCGCGAAAGCCGCGTGTTCAACCTTGGCAGCGGCAAGGGCTTTTCCGTGCGCGAGGTGATCGACGCCAGCCGCGCCGTCACCAACCGCGAGGTGCCGCATTCCGTCGGCCCGCGCCGCCCGGGCGATGCGACCAAGCTGGTGTCGGGCTCGACCCGCGCCGCGGCGGAACTGGGGTGGAGCCCCGGGCGCTCGACCATGCAGCAGATGATCACCGACGCCTGGGCCTGGCACAGACATGGACCTTACGAACGCTGACCCGCCTGCCCGCCTGCTCGACCTGACGCGCCTGATCAGCCGCGCCGGGCGGGCGCAGACCGGCGTGGACCGCGTGGAATACGCCTATCTGAGCCACCTGCTGTCTCAGGCCACGCCGCTTTACGGGCTGGTGCGCACGCGTCTTGGGTTTGTCCTGCTCGACCGGGCGGGCTGCGCCGCCATACGCGACAGGCTGCGGGATGACGATTGGGGCGCGCCGGACCTTCTGGCGCGCTTGTCGCGCAAGGCCGATCCCGTGCGCCTGCGCGCCGAGGCCGATCTGCGCCGCGTCGCCGCCGCCCGGTGCCTGCCGCGCGGGCTGGGCCGGATGCTGCGGCGTCATCTGCCGGCGGGGACGCATTACCTGAACACCGGGCACAGCAACCTGAGCGACCGGGTGATTACGGCGGTCCGGGCCATTCCGCAAAGCCGCATTGCGGTGCTGATACACGACACGATCCCGCTGGATCATCCGCAGTTCCAGCGCCCCGGCAGCGTGGACCGCTTCCGGCATTTCCTGACCCGCGTGGGGCGCGCCGCCGATCTGCTGATCTGCAACACGGCCCAGACCCGCGCCGACATCGCCCGCCATCTGGGCGCGGACGGCCTGCCGCAGACGGTGGTCGCGCATCTGGGCGTGCCCCGCCCCGTGCCTGGGACGGCCCCCGCCGGGCCGTGGACCGGGCAACCCTATTTTGTCTGTCTGGGCACCATCGAGCCGCGCAAGAACCACGCGCTGCTGCTGGACCTCTGGCCCGACATCCCCGAGGCGCATCTGCTGATCTGCGGCCACAGGGGCTGGGAAAACCACGCGGTCTTTGCCCGGCTCGACGCCGGGCAGGACCGGGTGCACGAGCTGAACGGCCTGCCGGATGAGGCGATCTTTGCGCTGCTCCGCGACAGCGCCGGGCTGCTTTTTCCCAGCCTTGCCGAAGGCTATGGCCTGCCGCCCATCGAGGCGGCGGCCCTTGGCCGGCCGGTTGTCTGCAACGACCTGCCGATCTACCGGGAAGTGCTTGGGGATATACCCATTTACGCAGAGGTGTCAGACGGTTATCTTTGGCGCACAAAGATAATCGAGCTGGCCAAGGATCATGCCGCGGGCAAACGCCCATCTCAGCACAAAGGTGGCTTTACGCCGCCGGATTGGGATGCGCATTTCAAGACCGTGTTAAGGCTGATCTGATAGCCGCCAAAAATCGATGCCGGGACGCTGGCATCCAGACAGGCACAAGGGCGCAGGCGTGGGCGCATGGCAATCATACCGGCTTCGGCTACAGCGGAAGCGCTGGCGCATCCGCGCCTACCGCAAAAGCCGAGAGCTTTCGCCGGTGTCCCTGCGCCACGACCAG
Source organism: Aestuariicoccus sp. MJ-SS9 (assembly GCF_032586235.1). NCBI lineage: Bacteria > Pseudomonadati > Pseudomonadota > Alphaproteobacteria > Rhodobacterales > Paracoccaceae > Aestuariicoccus > Aestuariicoccus sp. MJ-SS9. The sequence goes on along the minus strand of NZ_JAWHTD010000002.1, from coordinate 209,244 downwards.
CTGCGCCCGTCGGACATCTTCGTTTTTTCCACGCAACGCAACGAAGGTGCCCGCCTGCCCTATTTCCTGAGGTATTACAGGGACATGGGGGTCAACCACTTCTTCTTTGTCGACAACGACAGCACCGATGGATCGCTGGATTACCTGGCCCAGCAAAAGGACGTTTCGGTCTGGACCACGCGCGCCAGCTACAAGCGCGCGCGGTTTGGGGTCGACTGGCTGAACTACCTGATGCTGAAACATGCCCACGGCCACTGGTCGCTGGTCGTCGATCCGGACGAACTCTTCGTCTACCCGTTCAGCGACACGCGACCGCTGCGCGCTTTGACCGACTGGCTGGATGCCTCGTCGATCAAGTCGTTCAGCGCCATGCTGCTGGATATGTATCCCAAAGGCCGGATCGACGCCCAGCCCTACCGGCCCGGGCAGAACCCGCTTGAGATCGCGTCGTGGTTCGACGCGGGCAATTACACGATCCGCCGCAACCCGCGGTATGGCAACCTGTGGATCCAGGGCGGCCCGCGCGCGCGCATGTTCTTCACCGACCAGCCCGACCGCGCGCCAGCGCTGAACAAGGTGCCGCTGGTCAAATGGGACCGGCGCTATGCCTATGTCAGCTCGACCCACAATCTGCTGCCGCGCGGGCTGAACCTCGTCTACGACGAATGGGGCGGCGAAAAGGCCAGCGGCGTGCTGCTGCACACCAAGTTTCTCGACACCTTCACCGTCAAGGCGCAGGAAGAGCTGGACCGCAAACAGCATTACGCCGGGTCCAAGGAATATCTGGCCTATGCCGCCGGCATCCGTGACAACCCGGAACTCTGGTGCAAGTGGTCCGAGAAATACATCAACTGGCGCCAGCTTGAGATCCTTGGGCTCATGTCGAAAGGCAACTGGGCATGAGCGTCGGGATCGTCATGCTGGTGCACACCGCGTTGGGGCGCGCCGAACAGGTGGCGCGGCACTGGGCGCGCGCCGGCTGCCCGGTGGTGATCCATGTCGACAAGATCGTGCCGCGCCGGGTCTATAACGACTTTGTCGCCGGGCTGGCGGACGTGTCCGTGATCCGGTTTTCCCGCCGTCACCGCTGCGACTGGGGCACCTGGGGGCTGGTGGCCGCCAGCCAGGACGCCGCCGAGCTGATGCTGGACAAGTTTCCCGACGTGCGCCATGTCTACCTGGCCTCTGGGTCATGCCTGCCGCTGCGCCCGGTCGAAGAGCTGATCGAATATCTCGAAGAGCGGCCGCGCACCGATTTCATCGAAAGCGCCACCACCGCCGATGTGCCCTGGACGGTCGGCGGGCTGGACCAGGAACGCTTTACACTGCGCTTCCCGTTCTCGTGGCGCAAGAACCGCTATCTCTTCGACCGCTTCGTCGAGCTGCAGCGCAAGGTTGGTTTTCGCCGCCGGGTGCCCCCCGGCATCACGCCGCATATGGGCAGCCAATGGTGGTGCCTGACCCGGCAGACGCTGTCGGCGATCCTGCAGGACCCCGACCGCCGCAAATACGACCGGTATTTCCGCCATGTCTGGATCCCGGATGAATCCTATTTCCAGACCCTGTCGCGGCTCTATTCCACCAATATCGAAAGCCGGTCGCTGACCCTGTCGAAGTTCGACTTTCAGGGCAAACCGCACATCTTCTACGACGATCATCTGCAACTGCTGCGCCGCTCGGATTGCTTTGTGGCGCGCAAGATCTGGCCGCATGCGGAACGGCTCTATCAGGCGTTCCTGACCGACCCGGCGGGCGCGATGAACCGGACCGAACCGAACCCCGGCAAGATCGACCGCATCTTCGCCAAGGCCGTGGACCGCCGCACAAGGGGCCGCCCGGGGCTTTATATGCAAAGCCGGTTTCCCAACCAAGGCTGGGAAAACGGGCTGACGGCTGGGAAATATTCGGTCTTTCAGGGCTTTGCCGAGCTTTTCGAGGATTTCGAGCCCTGGCTGGCGCGGGCCACCGGGGCGCAGGTGCATGGCCATCTCTTCGGCCCGGCACGGGCCGAATTCGCGGGCGGGCAGACCGTGGTCAACGGGGCGCTGTCGGACAATGCCGCCCTGCGCGACGCCAATCCGCGCGCCTTTCTGACCAACCTGCTTTGGAACACCCGGGGCGAGCGGCAGTGCTTTCAATACGGCCCCCGCGACAATCCCGACATCAACTGGCATTTCAGCCGCGACCCCAATGCGCAGATCAGCGTCGTTTCGGGGGCCTGGGCGGTGCCACTGTTCAAGTCGAACGCCAATTTCGCCGATCTGCGCCGCGAGGCCGCCAAGCTGCAAAAGATCGAGGCCAAGATGCTGGACGAGCTGCGCTCGCCCGACGTCAAGGCCCGCGTCCGCATCTGGACCATGGCCGAATTCATCGAGGCCCCGATGGAACCGCTGCAGGTCATCATCGACGAGATCGGGCTGAAGGCGCCGCGCCGCCTGTCCGAGGCGCCGCGCATGGCCGATCTGACCGGCTTTGGCCAGTTCCTGCAGAACCTCAAGAACCAGGGGATGCATCCCTATCTGATGGGCGATTTCCCTGTCGATCCCGCCCCACGCCACGATCCGACCTCTGCCCGCAAACCCTATCTGATCAAGAAATAGGCCCCGCATGTCCGACCGCTTCGACTATTTCGTCGTCTTCGCTGAAATGCGCACCGGATCGAATTTTCTCGAGGCGAATCTGAACGCCTTCGACGGGCTGACCTGCTATGGCGAGGCGTTCAATCCGCATTTCATCGGCTATCCCACGACCCGCGACATCCTGGGGATCAGCCAGCTGGAACGCGACGCGGATCCCGATCGCCTGCTGGGCCAGATCCGCCATGCGACCCCCGACGGCATCGGCGGGTTCCGGTTCTTTCACGACCACGACGCGCGCATCCTGCCGAAACTGCTGGCGGACGAACGCTGCGCCAAGATCATCCTGACGCGCAATCCCGTCGACAGCTACGTCAGCTGGAAGATCGCCCAGAGCACCGGCCAGTGGAAACTGACCAACGTCAAAAAGCGCAAGGACGCCAAGGCGCAGTTCGATCCGGGCGAGTTCGAGACGCATCTGGCCGCGCTTCAGGCGTTCCAGATCACCCTGATGAATGCGCTGCAAATCAGCGGGCAGACCGCCTTTTATGTGGCCTACGAGGATTTGCAGGACGTCGATGTGATGAACGGGCTGGCGCGCTGGCTGGGCTGCCGGGATCAGCTGAAATCGCTGAACACCGCGCTGAAGCGCCAGAATCCCGAACCGGTCTCCGAAAAGGTCGACAATTTCGAGGCGATGCGCGCAGCACTGGCCAAGCTGGATCAGTTCAACCTCACCCGCACCCCAAATTTCGAGCCGCGCCGCGGGCCGGTGGTGCCGGCCTATACCGCCGCCGCCAAGACGCCGCTGCTTTACATGCCGATCCGCTCGGGGCCGGAACCGGCGGTTCTGGCGTGGCTGGCGGATCTGGACGGGGTCACGACCGACGATCTGACCCGCGACTTCACCCAGAAATCCCTGCGCCAATGGAAGCGTGACCGGCCGGGGCACCGGTCGTTCAGCGTGCTGCGCCACCCGGTCGCGCGGGCGCACGATGCGTTTTGCTCAAGGATCCTGCACACCGGCAAGGGCAGCTTTGCCCAGATCCGCCGCACGCTGATCCGCGCCCACAACCTGCCCCTGCCCGAAGGCGATCCCGGCCCCGATTACGACGTCGCCGCCCATCGCGAGGCGTTCACGGCATTCCTGGCGTTTCTCAAGGCGAATCTGAACCGGCAAACGGCCGTGCGCGTGGATGCCCATTGGGCGACGCAGGCGCAGTGCATCCAGGGCATGGCCGAATTCACCCTACCCGACATGCTGGTGCGCGAAACCGAGATGGCGGAATACCTGCCTGCGCTGGCGATGCAGGTCGGCCACCCCGCGCCGCCGGATCCGCAGCCGGTGCCCATCGCCGCGCCGTTCGGGCTGGCCGACATCTATGACGACCAGATCGAAAGCCTGGCCCGCGACGCCTATGCCCGCGATTACGTAATGTTCGGATTTGACGACTGGGCCTGAGCCGAGGGCTCAGGCGGCCTGCGCCGACTGCGCTTCGGTCAGCAGCGTGTAGATCGTCGGCGCGTCGCGATTGGCGCGCAGCTTGCGGCACAGCCCCGCGTCCCGCAGCGTCCGCGACACCAGCGCAAGCGCCTTGAGATGTTCGACCCCGGCCTCCTCGGGCGCAAAGAGCGCAAAGACCACATCAACCGGCTGACGGTCGACCGCCTCGAAGCTGATCGGCTTTTCCAGCAGAATGAAGGCGCCCACCACGTCGTCCAGCCCGGCGATCCGTGCGTGCGGCAGGGCCACGCCGTTGCCGACGCCGGTGGGGCCGAGGCTTTCGCGTTCCAGCAGCGCATCGACGGCCATGCCTGCGTCGAACCCGTAGGCCGCTGCCGCCAGATCCGCGACATCGTTCATCAGCCGCTTCTTGCTGATGGCTGCCGACACGACCTTGACGGCCTGAGGCTTCAGGATCTTCTGTACGTTCATGAACTGCCCGTTATCTGACGCTGCGGTTGCTGGCTGCGCGAACGGACCGGCCCTTACGGGTCGATCCAGCCGATATTCCCATCGTCGCGCCGGTATACAACGTTCACACCGTCTTTCTTTTCGTTTCGGAACACCAGCACCGGCGCCCCTGCCAATTCCATCTGCATCACGGCCTCGCCCACGGTCAAGGACGGGATCTTGGTCTCCATCTCGGCGACGATCATGGGCTGAAGCGTCTCGGGTTCGTTTTCCGATGCCTCGTCTTCTCCGGCAAGGATATACGAGGACGCGCCAATAAGTTCAACGGGTTCCGTGCGGTCCTTGTGATGATCCTTGAGACGGCGCTTGTAGCGGCGCAGCTGCTTGTCCATTTTCTCGCAGCAGCTGTCGAAAGAGGCATAAATCTCGGTCTCATGCGCCTTGGCGGTTGCGGTCAACCCGGTGGAAAGATGCACCGTCGCTTCGCAAACGAATTCATGCGCGCTTTTGGAAAAGACGACAAGGGCATCGGTTGGCCGGCCAGCATACTTTTCAAGCATGGCCCCCAGCTCTGTCTTCACATGGGTCTGAAGAGCGTCGCCGATGTCGATGTGTTTTCCAGTGATCTGATAGCGCATTGTCGTTCCTTCTTGTTGGTGTCAGGACCGGCCAAAACGGCCTTGCGGCCGGTTGCCTGCGGGGGTCCTGTCAGGAGAAACGCTCGCCTTCGCTGGCTTGTGGCAAACCGCCCTCGGGACTAAGGGTGCAGCTGGCCAACCATGCGAAAAAGCAAAGCGTCATACCCCATTTGAGGTGAGAAGAGGCCTGTCTGTCAATAAAATCCGCACAGCGGGGGCTGCAAAACATTGTCCGGCGGGGGCGGCAAGTTTCAACCTATACGAAAGTTGTCGCCCAGATACACGCGCCTGACGTTTTCGTTGCGCACCACCTCGTCCGGGCTGCCCGACATCAGCACGGTGCCGTCGTGCAGGATATAGGCACGGTCGACGATTTCGAGCGTTTCCCGCACGTTATGGTCGGTGATCAGCACGCCGATCCCGCGTTTCTTGAGGTCCGCCACCAGGTGCCGGATATCGCCGACGCTGATCGGATCGACCCCGGCGAAGGGCTCGTCCAGCAGCAGGTATTTCGGATTGGCCGCAAGGCAGCGCGCGATCTCGACCCGGCGGCGCTCACCGCCCGACAGCGCCAGCGCGGGCGCGCGGCGCAGGTGTTCGATGGAAAACTCGCCCAGCAATTCCTCGAGCCGCTCGCGCCGCCGGTGCCGGTTGGGTTCCGAGATATCGAGAACCGAACCGATATTGTCCTCGACCGAGAGCCCCCGGAAGATCGACATTTCCTGCGGCAGATAGCCGATGCCCAGCCGCGCACGGCGATACATCGGCAGATAGGTGGCATCCACCCCGTCGATCAGCACCTGCCCGCCTTCGGGGTTCACGATGCCCGCAATTGCATAAAAGGTCGTGGTCTTGCCGCAGCCGTTCGGGCCGAGCAGTCCCACGACCTCGCCCCGGTCCAGCCGGATCGACACGTCGCGCAGCACCACCTTCTTACGGTAACTCTTGCGCAGATGCTCGACGCGCAGGCCGCTGTCGCCTTCGGTGACCGTCAATTCGGGGGGCGGCGCCATCACTGGTCCCCCGTCTGCAACACCGTCCTCACCCGGCCCGACATCTGCGCGGTGCCGTCCTCGAGGTTCACCACCATCCGTTCCGAGGTCAGCGCGTTACCGCCCTGCGTCAGCAACACGTTACCCACCATCTCGATGGTGCCGGCGTCGATGTCATAATCGGCGCGGTCGGCCTCGGCGGCCTCGTCGCCGCTGACCAACGTGACGCCGCCCGACGCCTCCAGCCGGTCGATCCGGCGCGCGCCTTCGGAATAGACGACCAGAACCTGCGGGGCGGCCAGGCGCATCTCGCCCTGCCCGATCACCACGTTACCGGAATAGAGCGCGGTGCCGTCAGACTGGTTGACCGAAAGACTGTCGGCGCTGACCTCGACGGGGGCGCTGGTGTCTTGCTTGATGCCGCCGAACGCAAGCGAGGTGCCCTGCGCCTCTGCGGTGGACAGGCCCAGCGCGGCGCTTAGGCCCGCAACCAACAAAAACCGGATCATAGGCAGCATCCCGTCACTTTTGCGGATCATATATCAGCTTTACACCATCGGTGAAAAGCAATTGCACCGACCCGTCCTCGGGGTCCGATGTGATGGTCATTCTGCCGGCGGTGAATTCCCCCGCAGGGCCGCTGCCCGAGATCGGCCCGACGCTTTCGGCCGACACCTTGTCCAGCGCGGTGCGCAACCTGTCGGTCGTCACATGATAGCCCGTGCTGCTGTCGATCTCGACACCGCCCGTCAGATCCACCAGCCGGTTCTGATCCCGCATCTCGGCCCCGACGGAATTGAGCGTGATCAGGCTGCCGTCGGACAGACGCAGGCTGGCGGCAATGTTCTCGGCACGCAGCACGTCGCCATCGTCGGGATAGGCCGCTTGGGCGGTCATGGTGATCGCATCGCCGCGCTCGGTGGTGCCCGCGAAATAAGGCGCGCGCACGCCTTCGCGCAGCGGCCCGCCATCGGATTCGCGGCCCAGCGGCACGTTGCCCCCCGGCTCGGACCGGTTCGAGATCAGAAAGATCGTCGACAAGAGCACAAGGGCGACCAAAGGCAGCAGCACCTTGAGCCAGGCGATCAGCCGCGAATATGTGCTGTAGCTGCGCGCCAAGCCGAGCTCTTACGAATGCGCGAAAATGTCGGTGTCGGGCCAGCCGGTCAGATCGAGCTTGGCGCGCATCGGCAGGAAATCGAAACAGGCCTGCGCCAGTTCCGCCCGCCCTTCACGCTCCAGCATCTCGGTCAGAGCCTCTTTCAGGCGATGCAGGTACAGCACATCCGAGGCCGCGTAGTCGATCTGCGCCTTGCTCAGCGTATCCGCCCCCCAGTCGCTGGATTGCTGCTGCTTCGAGATGTCGACGCCGAGCAATTCCTGCAGAAGGTATTTCAGCCCGTGCCGGTCGGTATAGGTGCGCACCAGACGGCTGGCGATCTTGGTGCAATAGACCGGTGCGGTCCGGACGCCGAAGGTATGTTCCAGCACCGCGATGTCGAACCGCCCGAAATGAAAGAGCTTGAGCACCCCGGGATCGGCCAGCATCCGGCAGAGGTTGGGTGCCTCGGTCTGACCTTTGGCGATCTGCACCAGATGCGCATCGCCGTCCCCGGAGGACAATTGAACGACGCACAAACGATCCCGGTGCGGGTGCAGGCCCATCGTCTCGCAATCGATGGCGACCGCGTCGCCAAGGTTCAGATCGTCCGGCAGATCGCCCTGATGCAGATGGTTGGTCATTTTGTATCGCCCTTTCGTCTGTGGCGCGGCATAGCCTCAGCGCCTTTGCGATGCAACGGCGGCCGGGCAGTTGGGTGCGCCACATTTCGCCGGCATCGCGGCCCGATTTGGGCAGAATTTTGACGAAATGAGGCGAATCAATGGCGGATCGCCACCTGATTCTGTCAGCGCTCCTCACCCGGCAGGCAGCGTTGTAACATTTCGTGAGGATGATCCTTCTCCCTTAGCGTGTCGCGCCCAGGGGTTTGAAAGGCGAGCTTACCCGGATCGGCGCGGGCGAGCCACCCGAACCGCAAAAGTTAAGCGCCGCAAGGACCGCACACCGCGGCACCGGAATACCAGCTACGCTATCGTTCCCAAATGCAAACCAATAGACATTAAAATTCTCGCAAAGATTGTGAGAATGGTTCGTGATCTCACATATATCACCGCCCAGGTCGATTACTGTTGCGTAACTACGAACAATGACGCGCGAAGAATGGAAAAAGTATTTAGCCATGAAAATATAGGCTTTTCGGGCATCTATTTACGGTAACCCAGCGAATCCCTCTCGGCTTCATCACGTCGCGCCGCACTGGCTTACCCACGGCACCCGATAGGCCTTCAGTCAAAGCCTCTCGACTTCCACGTCTCTGAAAACAATCAAGAGTTGTCCGAATTCTGATCAGTTGACGGGCGTGATGGCGATCCGGCATAACGATAGGTGTCCAGAAATTGAACACATTTCTGACGAATTTAGTCGTAGGGCACTTGGGGGCTGGTGCTTGCATTTTGGAGTAAATGGTAAGTCTGCTGAACACCGCTCGAAGCTGAATAAATCGCAGAACTGACGGGGCAAACACCCCATCCACGACCGATTCCCATTCGGGAATCGAACGGAATTCTGCGCGCTTTTGACGGGGTCCAACGGACGCACGCCAATTTGCTTTGCACTGCGTAAGTCCGGAGGGGTCGGGATGACGTTTCATATGCGCCAGCCGCTACACGCGGCGGAGTTCGAAAAGACGGTCGACGAGGCGCTTTTTGCCGCCCCGCGCAGCGCTTTCTACCGTGACGTCGTCAAACGTGGGCTGGATGTGGGTTTGGTGCTGATCGCCGCACCCATCGTTCTGCCGGTTCTGATCATTCTCGCCGCTCTGATCGCGCTGGACGGCAGCTCGCCGATCTACCTGCAGCGCCGCATCGGGCGCAACGGGCGGATTTTCCACATGTGGAAACTGCGCAGCATGGTACGGGACGCCGACACGCTGCTGGAACGCCACCTGGCCGAGGACCCGGCGGCGCACGCCGAGTGGACCCGGACACAGAAACTGCGCCGCGATCCGCGCATCACCCGCATCGGGCGGTTCATCCGCAAAACCTCGCTCGACGAACTGCCGCAGCTCTGGAACGTGCTGCGGGGCGAGATGTCGGTCGTGGGGCCGCGCCCGATGATGGTCGAACAACAAGACATCTATCCCGGCACTGCCTATTACGCCCTGCGGCCCGGCATAACCGGCTTCTGGCAAATCTCGGTCCGCAACGAATCGAGCTTTGCCGAACGTGCCGGGTTCGACACCGCCTATCTGCGCCAGCTGTCCTTCATGACCGATCTGCGCGTGATCCTGCGCACCTTCCGCGTGGTGGTGACCGGCACCGGCTGCTGACGCGGCACCGCTCTCTCGGTTCCGGCCGCTCTCATCCGGGACGCCCAAGGCCCCGCCCTCTCTCCGGCGGGGCTTTTCAATCGGTTCTCAATTGATCGTGGCCGTCATCACCTGCCGCCCGTCCGGCCCGCGCACCCAGGCGTCGGCACCGTTGCGGCACAAGGTGGCGGTTTCCCAATGCATCAAGGGCGAGCTGGCCCGAAAGGCAAAGCGCGAAAGCGCCGCTTCGTCGGACGCCATCAGCATCAGCAATTGCGCCAGCAAGGGCCCGTGCACCACCAGGCCGTCATAGCCTTCGGCGGTGCGGGCGTAGGTTTCGTCATAGTGGATCCGGTGACCGTTGAAGGTCAGCGCCGAATAGCGAAAGAGCAGCGTGGTGCCGAACGCCGCCTCGCGCGACGCCTCTTCGTCGGTGCGGGCCACGGTCGGGGTGGGCTTGGGCTGGGCGGGGTCGGCGGTCTCGCGATAGACGAGGTCCTGATGCTCGGTCACGCAAAGCGCGCCCTCCTGCCAGAACTCGTGACGCAGGGTGACAAAGGCCAGCGGGCCGCTGCGCCCCTCCTTGCGGGTCGCGGCGGCGCAGGTGCTGCGCTTTTCCGCCGGAACGCCAGCGCGCAGGGGTGCCGCGAACTCCAGCCGCCCGCCGGCCCACATCCGGCGCGGCAGACCCATGTCGGGGATAAGCCCACCGACTTTGGGGTGCCCGTCAGGGCCAAGCGCCGAGGGTGGCTGCGCATCCCAGAAATAGAGGTGGTGAAAGAACGGCGGCAGGGCATCGCCAGCCTGCACCCGCCCGTCCCGCCCCAGCGCCACCAGCAGCGCCGCGGCGCGGGCCGGATCCATGACGTCGAATTGGCTTGTGCTGGTCATGCGGCCCATGTTCCCTGTTGCCCGAAAGGTCCCTGGAATATGCCCCGCGTCCAATCGCTTGACCACCTGGTTCTGACCGTGCGCGACCTCGACCGCGCAATCGCGTTCTACCGCGATGTTCTGGGGATGCGGGCCGATGCCTTCACTCCCGCCGATGGCAGCCGCAGATGGGCGCTGAGCTTTGGAACGCAAAAGATCAACCTGCACCTCGCCGGGGCCGAGTTCGACCCCAAGGCAGACGCGCCGACCCCGGGCAGCGCCGATCTGTGTTTTCTGTCGGAAACGGGGCTGGAGACGTGGCAGCAGCACCTGGCCGGGCTTGGGGTGGCGGTGCTCGAAGGGCCGGTCGACCGGACAGGCGCGCAGGGACCGATCCGCTCGATCTACCTGCGCGACCCTGACGGCAACCTGATCGAGATCGCCAACCGGCTTTAGCCCTGGCGCGCCCGCAGCGCCTCGTCCCGCAAGAGGCCCATCAGCTCTTCCAGCACCTTGATGCCGCGTTCGTTGGTCAGCCGCCCGTCGTCGTCCCATTGCTGGGCGGTTTGCGGCACCATCATCTCGGGCCCGGGCAGCACGCGCGGACGGAAGGGGTTGAGACACCAGCGCAGCATCTCTTGCGACCGCGCGCCCCCCTGCCCGCCGGCGGCTGCGGACATGACCGCGACGGGTTTGTCGCGCCACGGGTTGCCCTCGGTCCGGCTGATCCAGTCGAGCGCATTCTTGAGCGACCCGCTGATCCCCTTGTTGTATTCCGGCCCGGCCACGATCACCGCATCCGCCAAGGCGATCTGATCGGCCAGGGCCTGCACCTCGGCCGGGATGCCGGTGGCCTCCTGGTCGTCGGCGTCGAAGAGCGGAAAGCGGATGTTGCCTTCGATGAACTTGGCCGGGCCGAAATGCCGGGCGGCCTCGTGCATCAAGAGATTGTTTGTCGATTTGGCGCGCAGCGATCCGCAGATGCCCAGAAGGGTCAGGTCAGCCATTGTCGTAAACTCCGGGTTGTTTGACCCATTTACCTACAACGCAACAGCGCCGCGGCAAGGCGCGGCGCTGTCTATGGCCTGTGCGTCAATGCGCAGAAGTCAGGCGTTGGGCAGGATCACGATCTCGACCCGGCGGTTCTGCTGACGGCCCTCGGGCGTCAGGTTGGACGCGATGGGCTGGTCCTCGCCACGGCCAAAGGTCTGAACCCGGCCCGACGACACGCCACGGCTGATGAGTACGCCCGCGACCGATTGCGCCCGGCGCTGCGACAGGTTGTAGTTGTAGGACGCGTCGCCGACGTTGTCGGTATGGCCGATCACCTGCACGGTGGTGTTGGGGTAGTCCAGCAGGCTGTCGGCCACGGTGCGGATGTCGCCCTGCAGATCGGGGCGCAGGTTGGCGCTGTCGGTGGAGAAGAGGATGTCCTGCGGCATCGTCACGATCAGGCGGTCGCCGGTGTTACGGATGCCGACGTTGTTGCCCAGATCCTGACGCAGCTCGGCTTCCTGCTTGTCCAGCTGGTTGCCGATCGCGCCGCCGACGGCGGCCCCGACCAGCGCGCCGGCCACGGTGGCGCGGTTGCGCTCGCCCCGGTCGTCGCCGCCGGCCAGACGGCCGGTGATGGCGCCAAGACCGGCGCCGATCATCGCGCCCTGCTTGGCCTGACGGTTGGGGTCGTTGGGATCGACGCAGGCAGTCAGCCCCAGTACGGCGATCAAGGAAAGTGCGACGGGAGTTTTGGCCCGGATCATTTTATGCCTCGTTTGTTGCGCCCCGAATGCCGGGGTCTGGTGCTGTATAACGCCGTTGCGCGCCGGGCTTAAACGACACCCTGCCGCGGATCGGCACTATTCCGCGCACTTTATGTCGGGCGGGCTTTGTTATTCAATATCACCCAGCCTTTTCTGGCCTCACGCATCCGCGCGCGCGGCCTCCCATGCCAGGATCGCGCGTTTGACCGGCAGGCCCCAGTGGTATCCGCCCAGCCCACCGGATTTCCGCAAGGCGCGGTGGCAGGGGATCAGATAGCTGACCGGGTTGCGCCCCACCGCGGTCCCGACGGCGCGCACCGCCCGGGGATGACCGACGGCCTGCGCGATCTCGGAATATGTGGTCACATGACCCGAGGGCACACGCATCAGCGCCTCCCAAACCTTGATCTGGAACGGCGCGCCGGTCATGTAGAGCGGCACCGCATCCGCCGAGGGCGTCACGCCGAAGGCCGCGTCGACCCAGGGCTTCAGCCGCGCCGGGTCGTCCACGTAATCCGCATTCGGCCAGCGGCCCGTCAGATCCTCCATCGCCGCCGCCTTGCCCGTCTCGGCGGCAAGCGCGATGCCACAGATGCCCTTGTCGGTGCCCATCACCAGGGCGGGGCCGAAGGGGCTGTCGAACCAGCCCCGGTAAATCGTCAGCCCGGCGCCGCCCTTGGCGTAATCGCCCGGGCGCATCGCCTCCCACCGCAGGAAGAGGTCGTGCAGCCGCCCGCCGCCGGACAGCCCCGTGGCATGGGCAGTCTCGAGTGTGGTGAACCGGTCGGCCAGCAGCGCCTTTGCATGGCCCAGCGTCAGATATTGCTGATACCGCTTCGGGCTGACGCCCACCCATTGCGAAAAGAGCCGCTGGAAATGCGCCGGACTCATGTTCAGCTCCGCCGCGAGCCGGTCGAGCGACAGGTCCCGATCCGCCGCGTCGATGATATCGAGCGCGCGGCGCATGACGTGGAAATGATAGCCGTCGTCTCGTGTCTGCATATTCATGGCGCACCTCTTGTCTGACCCTCAATGTAGCCGCACCGCGGCCCGGCCACGACCCGGAACATGATCAAACGCCGCTTTGCCCGTGCCGTGGGCTCTGTGGCGGAAAACGCCGTGCCGGGGCCACGGCTCCCCTTGTCCGGGCGTCCAAAAGCGGGCAGACAGACGCGATGGCAAAGCAGCTCGATTATCACACGATCCGCGAGATCTTTACCCGCTTTCACGCGTCCGAGCCCGAACCCAAGGGCGAGCTCGAGCATGTGAACGCCTTTACGCTGGTGGTGGCCGTGGCCCTGTCGGCGCAGGCCACCGATGCGGGCGTGAACAAGGCGACGCGCAAGCTTTTCGCGGTGGCCGACACGCCGGAAAAGATGCTGGCGCTCGGCGAAGAGGGCGTCATCGAGCATATCAAGACCATCGGCCTTTACCGCAACAAGGCCAAGAACGTCATCAAGCTGAGCCGTATTCTGGTCGAGGAATACGGCGGCGAGGTGCCCAATTCGCGCGCCGCGCTGCAATCGCTTCCAGGGGTCGGGCGCAAGACGGCGAATGTGGTTCTGAACATGTGGTGGCACTACCCGGCGCAGGCGGTGGACACGCATATTTTCCGCGTCGGCAACCGCACCGGCATCTGCCCCGGCAAGGATGTGGTCGCCGTCGAACGCGCGATCGAGGACAACATCCCGGTCGATTTCCAGCAGCACGCGCATCATTGGCTGATCCTGCACGGGCGCTATATCTGCGTGGCGCGCAAACCGAAATGCGGCGCCTGCCTGATCCGCGACCTGTGCCCTTTTGAGGAAAAAACCGAATGAAACGCTATCAGGTTGTCGGCATCGGCAATGCCATCGTCGACGTGCTGACCCGCAGCGACGACAGCTTTCTGGACCATATGGGCATTCAGAAAGGCATCATGCAACTGGTCGAACGCGACCGGGCCGAGGTGCTTTACGGCGCCATGGAAGGCCGCGTTCAGGCGCCCGGCGGCTCGGTTGCCAACAGTCTGGCGGGGCTTGGAAATCTTGGTCTGCGGACCGCCTTCATCGGGCGGGTTCATGACGACGCGCTGGGGCGGTTTTATGCCGATGCGATGGCCGAAGACGGCACCGACTTCGTCAACCCGCCGGTGGCGGGCGGCGAACTGCCGACCTCGCGCTCGATGATCTTCGTGTCGCCGGATGGCGAGCGGTCGATGAACACCTATCTGGGCATCTCGGCCGAGCTGGGGCCCGACGACGTGCCCGAAGAGGTCGCCGCCGAGGCCGAGCTCGTCTTTCTCGAGGGCTATCTCTTCGACAAGGACAAGGGCAAAGAGGCGTTCATCCGCACCGCCCGCACTTGCCGCGCAGCGGGGGGCAAGGCGGGGATCGCGATCTCGGATCCGTTCTGCGTCGAACGCCACCGCGGCGACTTCCTGACGCTGATCGAGCACGAGATGGACTACGTGATCGGCAACGAGGCCGAGATCCGGTCGCTGTTCCAGAACGACGACCTCGAGGCCGACCTCGCCGCCGTCGCGGCGATCTGCCCGCTGGTCGTCTGCACCCGCTCGGGCGACGGGGTCACCATCGTCCGCGACGGCGTGCGCACCGACGTCCCCGTGACCAAGATCACACCGGTCGACGCCACCGGCGCCGGCGATCAATTCGCCGCCGGCTTCCTTTACGGGCTGGTCACCGGGCGGGACATGGCCGTCGCCGGCCGCATGGGCTGCGCGGCCGCCGGCGAGGTGATCAGCCACATGGGCCCGCGCCCCGAGGCAGATCTGCGCCAGATATTCCGCGACAACGGCTTGATTTAACGGCGCTTTTACGACGCATTCACGCGCGCCGTCTTCCCGCGTTAGCGGCAGACCTGTAGCCTTGGACATCCCGCCGCGACAGCGGACGGGATAACGCGGGATGGTCAATGGCCGAATATCTGATCTTGCGGGATGCGTCGGGCACCTGGCAGCGCGGCGACTCGCCGGGCGCGGGGTGCCTTGGCGCGCCGGTGGCCATATCCCGGACCAAGCGGCGGGCGGACCCGGATATCTCGGTCGCGGAACTGGACGGAACCGGGCTCGACGAGCTCTGCGCGGATCCGTCCGTGCTCTCCATCGCGCCGGTGATGCCCACGCGGTTGGTCAGCCCCGAACCGCTCGACGATATCCGCCCCGAGGACGTGGTGCCGCTTTGGGGTCTGCGCGAGACCGGCGCGCTGGATTGCGCCTATGACGGCACGGGCGTGACGATTGCGTTGCTCGACACCGGGATCGACGCTAAACATCCCGCGTTTTCCGGCGTCTCCCCGGTGTTTCAGGATTTTGTCGGATCGGGCATGCACGACGACCACGGCCACGGCACGCATTGCGCGGCATCGATCCTCGGCCGACCGCTGAAGGGATACCGGCTTGGCGTCGCCACCGGGATCGACGCACCGCTGATCGGCAAGGTCATCGCGGATTACGGGCGCGGCACCTCGGCGATGCTGTTTCACGGGCTGCAATGGGCGCTGGAAAACGGGGCCGCGATCATCTTTCTGCCGGCGGAATTCGACACGGTGACCATGAGCGAAGCGCTGGCTGCGAGCGGGCATCCCGCGCGGCTGGCCGCCTCTGTCGCGCTGAACGCTTTGAACGGCAACCTTGGCCTGATGCGCACGCTTCTGATGCTGCACCAGGCCGGGCGGGACAAGACCGAGGCCCCGCTGATCGTCGTTCCCGCAGGCAACAACAGCCGCCGCACGATCTCGCCAGAGCTTACCACCGCAGGCACGCCGATGACCGCCGTGCCCGGCGTAATCTCCGTGGGCGCGCTTGGCTATGGCGAAGACGGCCTGACCCTCGCCAGCTTTTCCGACCTGTGCCCGACACTGGTCGCGCCCGGGGTCGGTATTCTGTCGGCGGCGGCGGATTCCAACTTGCGCGCGCTCAACGGCACGACGATGGCGGCCGCCTGTGCCGCCGCGCTCTGGTTGCAGGCGCAGGGGGAAAAGCGGTTCGTGACGCGGATGCTGGCGAGTGCCCGGAATACCGGAATGCCCGGGGGTCAGGGGCCGTGGCATATCGGCGCCGGGCTGGTGCAGGCGCCCCGGTAGACCCCGATCAGGCGCAGTTGGCCTTTTCGGATCGTCTGTCCTAGGGTCTGGACGATGAAGCTCACCGATCTTCTACGCCGCCGCAGGCGTGCGTCCCCGCCGCCGCCGCCGTCGCCCGAAACGCCATTCGCGGCGATCGGAGACGTTCACGGACGCGACGACCTTGTCGAGCGACTGCTGCCCAGGCTCGCCGAGCTGCCGCTGGTCTTTCTCGGCGATTACGTGGATCGCGGCGAGCACAGCGCACAGGTGCTGCGGCGGCTGAAGGCGATGTGCGATGCGGGGGGCCGCGTCGTCTGCCTGCTGGGCAATCACGAGGATATGATGCTGGATTTCCTCGACGCGCCCGAGGTCAACGCCGAGCGCTGGCTGCGCAACGGCGGTTTGCAGACCTTGTCCAGCTTTGGGGTCGCCTTTCGTGACGGGGGCCCCTCTGGCGCGGGCTTTGCCGCGATGCGCGATGACCTGCGGCAGGCGATGGACCCCGGGATGGAAGCCTGGCTGCGCGCCTTGCCGACCCATTACGTGAACGGCAACATCGCCGCCGTTCACGCCGGGGCCGATCCCAACCGCCCGGTCGAACGGCAAGAGCCCGCGACCCTCTTGTGGGGGCATCCGGAGTTCGGCAGGACCCCCCGCCGCGACGGGCGCTGGGTGGTGCACGGCCACACGATCCACGCCGAACCGACCGTGTCGGACCGGGTGATCGCCATCGACACCGGTGCCTATGCAAGCAACATCCTGACAGCGGCGGTGTTCCGCGCCGACACGGTCGACTTCGTCACGACCTGAGCCCCTCTGCCCCTAGGAATGGGGCCGCCCTTACCCGCCGGCAAAGACCTCTCCGCCCGCCGTGCTGGCCAGCGTCATGGGCAGCTCATCGGCTGCCTGCGCGCGGATTGCGGCGATCTTTTCCTGCGCGGCCGCCGCCGCGTCCGCATCGGCATATTCGGTGACGACGCAAAAGCTCCGGTCGCCCGTGCGCACCATCTGCGTGCGCTGCGCCCCGGTGCCCAGCACCAGCGGCACGAATTTGTCCCTTGCCAGCGTCTCCATCTCGTCGGTCCAATCGGTGGTGTCCCAATGCGATACGGTCGAATATGTCATGAATAGTCCCCCTGAAAATACGCCACCCGAAACGGCATGGCAGGCCGGAACCATAGCACAAAAGACCCTGCTCACCTAAAACGGCACCCCGCCGCGGCGCGGCGCAACCGTGGCCTGCGCGGCAGAATCCGGTTTCCCCGATCCGTATTGCGCACTAGGTTCCAAACATCAGCAGAAGAGGCCCCCAATGACCGAATTCGCCGGACGCCTGCGCCTTGGCGTCAACATCGACCACGTCGCCACTGTCCGCAATGCGCGCGGCGGGGCCTATCCCGATCCCCTGCGCGCAGCGCAGGTCGCGCAAGAGGCCGGGGCCGATGGCATAACCGCGCATCTGCGCGAAGACCGCCGCCACATCACCGACTCAGACATCGACGGGCTGATGGAGGTGCTGACCATCCCGCTGAATTTCGAGATGGCCGCGACGCCCGAGATGCAGCAGATTGCCCTGCGGCACAAACCGCACGCGGTCTGCATCGTCCCCGAAAAGCGCGAGGAACGCACCACCGAAGGCGGGCTCGAGGTGGCGCGCGAGGAAAACCAGCTGGCCCATTACATCGCACCACTGCGCGAGGCGGGCTGCCGGGTGTCCATCTTCATCGCCGCCGACCGGCCGCAGATCGAGGCCGCGCACCGCATCGGTGCGCAGGTGATCGAGCTGCACACCGGGGCCTATTGCGATTACCACGCCGAGGGCAAATACGCCGAACGCGACGCCGAACTGGCGCGGCTGCGCGACATGGCCAGCTTTGCCCATAGCCTCGGGCTCGAGGTGCACGCAGGGCACGGGCTGACCTACGAAACGGTCGGCCCCGTCGCCGCCCTGCCCGAGGTGATGGAGCTGAACATCGGCCATTTCATCATCGGCGAGGCGATCTTTCGCGGGCTCGGCCCCGCCATCGCCGAAATGCGCCGCCTGATGGACGAGGCGCGGGGATAACATGGGGCCCGACCTGCCCCTGATTCTGTTGGGCTGGGCCATTGCGGGTAGCAGCCCGGGCCCCGCCACGCTTGCGATCTCGGGCACGGCCATGGCCGAGGGACGGCGCGCGGCGCTGACCATCGCGGCGGGGATCATCTGCGGCTCGGCGCTCTGGGGTATCGCCGCCGGGCTTGGGATGAGCGCGCTGATGCTGACCCATGTCTGGATTTTCGAGGCTGTGCGGTATGCCGGGGCGTTCTATCTTCTTTACCTCGCGCTGAAGTCCTTTCGCCGCGCGCTGCTGCCCGGAATGCCGGTCAAATCCGCCGTCACCCGAAGCGGGCGGCTCTTCGGCAAGGGGCTGCTGCTGCATGTCACCAACCCCAAGGCGATCCTTTCATGGGGCGCGATCTATGCGATCGCGCTGCCCACCGACGCCGCAATGACGCAGGTCTGGCATCTCTTCGCGATGCTCAGCTGCGTCTCCGCCTGCGTCTTTCTGGGCTACGGCGTTCTCTTTTCACGACCCGGCATTTCGTCGGCCTACCGCAGTGCGCGGCGCGCCTTCGACGCATGCTTCGCGCTGCTCTTCGGTGCGGCCAGCCTGAAACTCCTGTCAGCACGGCTGACGTGACCCGGTCGCTGACCCTGGTCGCCCTGCTTGTCGCAGGCTGGGCGCTGTGGGTGCTTGAGGGGGCGCGGGCCGGGCTGACGATCACCGACATGCGGATCGGGCCGACCCCGGTCACGCATTACCACGGCGACGGGCCGCCGGTGGTGATCGCGCACGGCTTTGCCGGGTCGCGGCAGATGATGCAGGGATACGCCACGGTGCTGGCGCGGGCGGGGTACGATGTCTACGCCTTCGACTTCGAGGGCCATGGCCGCAACCGGGTGCCCATGTCCGGCGACGTGACCCGCATCGACGGCACCACGCGGCTCTTGACCGATCAGACCCTCGCGGTGATCGGCGCGATGCCGGGCGAGGGGCCGGTCGCGCTGCTGGGGCATTCCATGGCGACCGACATTCTGGTGCGCGCCGCCGCCGAGACGCCGCGCGCGGGCCCTCTGGTTCTGCTGTCGGCGTTCTCCGAGGCGATCACGCCAACCCACCCCGGCAACCTGCTGCTGATCACCGGCGCGTGGGAGCCGGGGCTGCGCGAGTTTGCCAGCGCGGCGCTGCGCATGGTCGACCCCGCCGCAGTTTTGGGCGACACCGCCGCCGCCGGCCCGGTCACCCGCCGCGCCCTGCTGGCACCCGCCGCCGAGCATGTGGCGATCCTGCACTCCCGCCCCGCGCGGACCGCCGCGCTGGAATGGCTCAACGCATTTTACGGCCGCAGCCAAAGCGCCCCGGTTCCGCCGACGGGATGGGCGCTCTTGGCGTTGCTGGCGGCGATCACCGCGCTGGCCATCCCGCTGATGCGCCTGCTGCCCGCCAGCGCCGCGCCGGAAACCCCGCTTGCCCCACGCGCCTTTGCTTTGGTCACGCTGGTCCCGGCGGCCGCCGCGCCGCTTCTGGCGGCGCCGGTGGACAGCCGCCTTTTGCCGGTGCTCGTGGCCGACTACCTGGCGCTGCACCTGGCGCTTTTCGGCGGGTTGCAACTGGCGCTTTTGTGGCGGCTGCGGGGGCGTCCCGCCGCGCCTGCCTTGCGCGGCTTTGCCCTGCTGCTGGTCTGGGCGCTGGGGGTCTTCGGCGTCGCGCTCGACCGCTACGGCGCGAATTTCTGGCCGACCCCCGAGCGTCTAACGGTGATCGCAGCGCTTTGCCTTGGCGCGGTGCCCTTCATGCTGGCGGATGCCTGGTTGGCGCGGTCCGCCCCTCTGTGGCAGCGGATCGCCGCGCGGCTGGCGTTTCTGGCGTCGCTGGCGGGGGCCATCGCGCTGGATTTCGAGGGGCTTTTCTTCCTGTTGATGATTGCGCCGGTTATCGTGCTCTTTTACGTCACATTCGGGGTCATGGGGCGCGCGGCGGCCCGGCGCAGCGGGTTCGCGGGCCCCGGGCTCGCGCTTGGGCTGGTGCTGGCCTGGGCGCTGGGTGTCAGCTTTCCACTATTCGCGGCCTGAAAGGGGGGAACCGGATGATACTGGGCATCGGTACGGACCTTGCCAATATCGAGCGGATCCAAGGCACGCTCGACCGGTTCGGCGACCGCTTTCGCAACCGTGTCTTTACCGAAACCGAACAGCGCAAGGCCGAACGCCGCGCCGACACCGCCGGCACCTATGCCAAACGCTGGGCTGCGAAAGAGGCCTGTTCCAAGGCGCTCGGCACCGGCCTGCGCATGGGCATCGCCTGGAAGGACATGGCGGTGTCGAACCTGCGCACCGGACAGCCCGTGATGCATGTGACCGGCTGGGCGAAAGACCGGCTGGACGCGATGACGCCGCCGGGGCACGAGGCGATCATCCACGTCACCCTGACCGACGATCACCCCTGGGCGCAGGCCTTTGTCCTGATCGAAGCGCGCCCGGTCGCCGCCCCGCAAGACGGCGATACGTCCCGCTGACCCCGCCGCGCCGGTTCACGGGCCGCGGCGATTATCGCCAGCAAGACTTTGCATC
Organism: Aestuariicoccus sp. MJ-SS9; assembly: GCF_032586235.1. Lineage (NCBI taxonomy): Bacteria > Pseudomonadati > Pseudomonadota > Alphaproteobacteria > Rhodobacterales > Paracoccaceae > Aestuariicoccus > Aestuariicoccus sp. MJ-SS9. Next base: position 188,448 of record NZ_JAWHTD010000002.1, on the reverse strand, counting down.
TGATTTCAAAGCACCGGAAATTGCGCTACGCGCTCGCAATTCCGGCTGCCGTATCGGTATTAAGCCGATTTTCGGGATTTGCAGAGCCGGATGAGCTCGAGCATGTTGCGTTTCACATCCGGGTCCTCAAGCTGGTGCAACTGCAGCGCCGCTTCGGCCACATCGCGCGAAACCAGCGTGTCGTTCAACGGCTGTTCACGATCCAGCCCGTCGAAAAAATTATTGGGTGTGACGCCAAGCAAATCGGCCAATTGCCACAATTTGCTTGCGGATATGCGGTTGCTCCCCTGCTCGTATTTCTGAATTTGCTGAAACGTCAGGCCCACGCTTTTGCCTAGATAGGCCTGTGAGAACCCGCAAGCTTCGCGAAGAAATCGCAGCCTCGCGCCAACGTGGCGGTCGATATCCTCAGGGCTCAGGGCCATACATTCACCTCGCATCTTATTTTCCTCTCAAAGACTCGAAAAAGAAGTCAACGCTTAAAGATCACGCCTCGGTTGTATCTTGGCGGGGTTCGGCGGGGATGAAAATTATAAATATTCTGGACGCTTATGGGTGAAAAATGGTATGCCGGTGGATGATTAATCACCCACTTTACCCAACCCTTTGCGGAGGTAACGCGTGCCCAGACCGAACGAAAAGTCAGATGTCACCGTTGCGATGCTGCGGGCCTTTGTGACCCTGTCGAGAACCCTGAACCTCACGGAAACCTCCGAACGGCTGGGCGCCACCCGTCAGACCGTCCGGCGCCACATCTCGGATCTCGAGGCGATCAAGGGGCGGCCGCTGTTTTCGCTGGAGCGGCAGGAATATGTGCTGACCCAGTACGGGCGCGAAATCCTTGCGGATGCGGAAAGCATCCTGCGGCAGGTGGCGGCCTGGTCGGACCGCACCAGCATGACCCGGCGCAGTTCGCATTGGCTGGAAAAGGCGCATTTTCTGGACAGCAGCGGGCGTGAATTTCATTCCCAGCAGCATCCGATCAGCCGAATCGCAAGCAGCGGTCCCCGAATCATGAAACAGACGCTTGCCGCCTGGGGCCAGGCGCTGACCCAGATCGAGGATCCGGCGATGGCCGAGGTACGGCCCTATCTCGTGGTCTACCGCAAGGACCGGCGCGGATGGATCTGCGTCGAGATCGGTGAAAAATCGGCCTATGCGCTCTGGTTCGGCTGGGCCTGGTCGAAAAGCGCGATCGGACGGCTGTCGCAAGAGGACAACGCCGGCAACGAATTCAACGACTTCATCGCCGATGCCTATGCGCGAATCTACGGCGATGGCGGCGTGCGGCTGGACCACCTTTATGCACACCTGCCCAGAGAGAGCGACGACAAGGCGGTGCCGATCAGTTTCCAGCGGTTGCTGATGGGCTGCGTGTTCCCCGACGGCACGCCCGCGCTGGCGGTTTTGGTGCTCATGACGCGGGATGTGGATATCGACGCGATGCGCGGAATTGAAATTACGTCGATCCCCGAGGATTGCGAAATGGTGTGCGACGCGTGATTTCTTACCAATTGCTGCAAAGAAAGGCACAAGAGTAGCAATTCGCTGGTAGATTTCTTTCTGTGGTTGTGACCAAAACAGAAGGAGTAAAAAACCAATGACTGCACTCAATCTTTACACCATGATCGTTAACGTCGCGAACATCACCAAGGAACTCGAGACCGCGGGAATGCGGCTCGAAATCGGCGGCGATTTCGTGGCGTATCGGAGACTCAGGAACGCTCAGGCGGATCGTGCACCGCTTTATCCAATGTTCGACGTTTCCAGTTCCTATGTCGATGCCGGGAATGCCTTTTGGGTTTGCGGATTCAACGACAAGGACGAATTGGTGCACACCCAGGCGATTCGGCGGCTTGATATGGCGTCCGAGACGTTGGGCGAACATATCAATTCGCACCGGCACAAATACATTACGCCGAACTCGACCCCCGATCCGGACCGGACCTTCTACTCTCAGCCTCCGGCGCTGGACCGGATCACCGGGCAGGTCTGCTATCACGGCGAATTCTGGCTGAAAGGCGGCGATGGCGGGCACCGGAGCCAGGGATTCACCGCGCTTCTTTCGCGCGTCGTGTTCGAACTGGCGCTCAAGATCTGGGCCCCCGACTATGTCTTCGGATTCGTTCCCATGCCGTTGGCCTTCAAGGGGATCCCGGTGCGCTATGGCTACACCCATTGCGAACCCGGCACCTGGATCGGCCCGGACAAGCAGATCACGGCGGAAGAGGCGCTGGTCTGGATGGGCCGTTCGGACATCGTGCAGTTTCTCGACACCCAGCCCATGGCGCTGTCGCACGAACGCCGGATTCCCGACCGCCGGGAGCTGATGAACAAAATGAGCGTTGTCGCCTGACAACTTTGACGCGGCCGGGGCTTGCCCCGGTCGCACCTAGACGTGTAACCGAGTAACTCCCGTTGCAGGAGCCGTGATGAAAGAAATTTCGAAACGCATGATCGCGAGTCCGATCATGGCCAGCATCGCCTTTGTCATGGAACTGACCCTGGTGCCGCTTTTGCTGCCCAGCATCCGCGACAGTTACGGTCTTGGGATAGGCGAGCTGGCGTGGTTCTTCAACTCATACGCGGCGTCGATGGCGCTGGGGGTTATTCTGGGCGGATGGGTCGGGGATGTCTTTGGCGTCCGCCGCGTTTTTGCCGCCGGTGTTCTGATGTTCGCCGCCGGCGCGCTGGTCGTCATGGCTGCCGGTACCTTCGAAACCCTGATCGCGGGGCGCATCGTGCAGGGGCTGGGCGGCGGGCTGTTTTCGCCGCTCGTCCCGATTCTGCTGACCCGCGCCATGCCGAAACGACCGGGCAAGATCCTGATCATCTGGGGCAGTATCGCGGGCTATTGCGCCGCCATCGCGCCGCTGATCGCCGGGATGACGCTCGACGGAACCGGCTGGCAGATGGTGTTCGCGCTCTTTGCCGTGCTGGCCGGCGTGGCCCTGCTGCTCTTTGGCCGTGGCCCCGCCGCCCCGGGAGATGGCGCCACGCGACGGTTTCCGGATTTGCGTCTGCTGTTGCGGGTGCCGATGCTCTGGCTGGCCTTCGGCTATATCTTCTGCACCTACGGGGTGATCCTGTTCTACCTCTTCAAGCTGCCGCTGCGGCTGACCGAGGCCGGTCTGGGGCCGCAGGCCATTGGCATGAGCCTCGCCGCCATGTGGCTCAGCTTTTCGATTTCCGGCACACTGCTGCGAAATGCCGTCGATGGCACGCATCTGCAAAAGATCGTCCTGGTCGCGCCGCTGTTGATCGCCGCGGGCTTTGCCCTGCTCGACCTCGGAGAGGGAATCGTGGCCGTTGGTGCCTCGGCGGTTTTCATCGGTGTCGGCTTTGCCTGCAGCAACGCCCCGTCGACCCAGTTGGTGCTGCGCCATGCCCCTTCCGGGCTGAGCGGAATTTCGGCCAGTCTCGACATCAGCTTTGCGCGGCTGGGTGGTGTCACGACGGTTGCGCTGCTGGCGCAGGCCGGGGCAGGGTCGTCGTTCTCGGTCATTCTGGCGATGTCGGTCCTGGCCTCGGTCTTTGCCCTGATCACCGCCGGCCAGACAGAGCGGGTGCCGGTCTAATCGTCCAGCTTGCGGGCCTCGTCCACCAGCATCACGGGGATGCCGTCGCGGATCGGATAGGCCAGACCTGCGGTCTTGCTGACCAGCTCTTGCCGATCGGCGTCATAGGTCAGACGGCCGTGGGTGTTGGGGCAGACCAGCGCCTCGAGCATACGGCGGTCGAAGGTCAGATCGGTCATTGCATCAGGTCCTCTTGGCTGCCCCCGCGCAGCGCATATTCGATCAGCGTCACCAGGGTTTCGCGCCGCGTGGCCAGCGACGGCGCCTCCAGCAGGGCCTGCTTTTCATCCGGGTTGAAGTCGAGCAGCATCGACAGCGAATTGACCAGCAATTCGTCATCCGCCTCTTTCAGGGTCTGCCAATCCGCCGACAGGTCGCGCGCGGCGAAATAGCGGTCGAGCAGATCGAGAAACCGCCGCCGATCAAAGCCCGTGTCCCGTTCTGCCCCGCCACGGTCGCGTTCGAACCCATCCCAGCTGACCTTGCAGCGCCGGTAGGGGCTGAACCCGCCGGGGATTTCCTCAAGCACGCGAAAGCGTGATTCGCCGCCCAGCGTGATCATGTAGCGCCCGTCCTCGGTTTCTGAAAACTGGGTGACGCGGCCGGCGCAGCCGATACGGTGCAGGCCGTGGCCGCCGTCGCGGCCCGGGATGGCGTTGGGCTGCACCATGCCGATCAGCCGCGTATCGGTCTTGAGCGCATCGTCCAGCATCGCCAGATAGCGCGGCTCGAAGATATGCAGCGGCAAACGCGACCGAGGCAGCAGCAGCGCCCCGGGCAGCGGAAAGATCGGGATAATGTCCGGCAGGTCAGGGTGCTGTTTCATAGGCAATAGCTAGCCCCCCGCGCCGCTCAGGCAAATATCATCGAACTCAGCCGCCGGCGCCCGCTCAAGGCCACGGGATCGTTGGGTTTCAGCGCCTCGAAAATGGTCATCAGCTGGGCCCGGGCCGCGCCGTCGTTCCATTCGCGGTCGCGCCGGAAAAGCTCGAGCAGGTGATCGACCGCCGCCTGCCCGTCGCCCTTGGCATAAAGCGCCTGCGCCAGGTCATAGCGCGCCTGGTGATCGTCGGGATTGGCGTCGACCTGCGCCTGCAGCTCGGCGATCGGTCCGGCGTTGGCGCCCTGCTTGGCCAGCTCCAGCTGGGCATGGGCGGCCTCCAGTTCGGGCGCGGTCGAGATCGCCGCCGGCGCGCCGTTCAGGATCGCCTCGGCCTGATCGAGATCGTCCATCGCCACATGCGCACGCACCAGCCCGCCATAGGCGGCGGCGTTCTCGGGCTCTTCCTCGAGGATTGCGGCAAAGGTCTGGGCCGCGTCCACGGCCGCGCCCTGTTCCAGCATCTCTTCGGCGGCGGCGATGGCCTCGTCCAGCCCGCCGCTGGCGTCACCGCCAGATTGCTGAACCAGCCGGTCGATGAAGGCCTTGATTTCGGATTGCGGCACCGCGCCCTGGAACCCGTCCACCGGCTGGCCCTTGTAGAAGGCGTAGACCGTGGGGATCGACTGAATGCGCAATTGCCCGGCGATGTTCTGCGCCTGATCGACGTTGACCTTGGCCATGCGCACGGCGCCCTTGGCAGCCTTGACCGCATCCTCCAGCATCGGGCCCAGTGTCTTGCAGGGGCCGCACCAGGGCGCCCAGAAATCGACGATGACAGGCACCTCCTGGCTGGCCTCGACGACCTCCGCCATGAAGTCCGCCTCGGTCACATCCTTGACAAGGTCCTGCGCCGGCTGCGCTCCGCCCAATTCGATCATCGTCTATCCCCTTTGCCATGTCGCGGCTTGTTGGGGGTTAGATGGCGCAAGGGACACCGCGTTGCAAGGGGCGCGACCGCAAGCCGTACCGCGCCCACGCGGTCCCCGACCCCGATCCGGGACCTCCTGGCCGTGCTAGCCGCCCTTGCGCGCGACGAGGAACCGGCTGGGCGGGCGGGCTGGGTAGTCGCCCCGTTCCTCAATAGCGAACCCGGCGTCGAGCAGTGCCGCCTCCAGCATATCCGTCCGCAGAAAGGCCACCGGGCTGGGGGCCTTGCCCAGCCATTGCATCGCCGCGATCACTGGCCGCAGCCACCACTTCCCGCCAAGACAGGGCGTCTTGGAAATGAAAAGCCCGCCCTCGGGCAACGCCTCGTGGACCTCTGCCAGAAGGCCGGGCAGATCGTTCACCAGATGCAGCAGGTTGAAGGCCAGAACCACATCGGCCCCGCCTGTCAGCCCGCCCGTGGCATCGGCCACCTCGAACGACAGCTGCGGCGGGGCGTCCTTGGCGCGGGCGATGGCGATCATCCCGGGCGCCACGTCGGTACCGCGATAGGCGGCCACCGCCCCTGCCAGCCGCAAGGCCGTGCTGCCCGTGCCGCAGCCCAGCTCGATCACCCGCGCCTCGGGCGTCAGCCAGGCCGACACCCGGGCCAGCGTCGCCTCATAGGCGTCGGGATTGCCCACCGGCCGCGCGGCATAACGCTCGGCGATGCGGTCCCAAAAGGCGGCGTCGGCCATGCCCGCCCTATTCCGCCGCGTCGCGCCGGGGCAGTACCCAGTCGGGGCGCGGGAAATGGCAGGTGTAGCCGTTGGGGAAGCGTTCCAGGTAATCCTGATGATCGGGCTCGGCCTCCCAGAAATCGCCCACCGGTTCGACTTCGGTCACCACCTTGCCGGGCCAGATCCCCGAGGCCTCGACATCCGCGATGGTGTCGAGCGCCACGGCGCGCTGATCCTCGGTCACGTAGTAGATCGCCGAGCGATAGCTGAGCCCCAGATCGTTGCCCTGCCGGTTCAGCGTGGTGGGATCGTGGATCTGAAAGAAGAACTCCAGCAGCCGCCGATAGCTGATCTGATCCGGATCATAAACGATCTCGATCCCCTCGGCATGGGTGCCGTGGTTGCGGTAGGTGGCGTTGGGCACGTCCCCGCCGGTATAGCCCACGCGGGTCTTTTCGACACCGGGCAGCTTGCGGATCAGATCCTGCATGCCCCAGAAACAGCCCCCCGCCAGAACAGCGCGTTCGCTCATGTCACGTCCTCCACTTGGTCCAGATAATCGCCATAGCCCTCGGCCTCCATGTCGTCGCGGTGCACGAAGCGCAGGCTGGCCGAGTTGATGCAATAGCGTAGCCCGCCGCGATCCATCGGACCATCGGGAAACACATGCCCAAGGTGGCTGTCGCCGTGGGTGCTGCGCACCTCGGTGCGGATCATCCCGAGGCTGGTGTCGCGCAATTCGTTGATATGGGCGGGCTCGATCGGCTTGGTAAAGCTGGGCCAGCCGCATCCCGATTCGTATTTGTCCGCACTGGCAAAGAGCGGCTCGCCGCTGACGATATCGACGTAAATGCCCGGTTCCTTATTCCCAAGGTATTCCCCGGTGCCGGGCCGTTCGGTCCCGTCCTCCTGCGTGACGCGGAACTGCTCGGGCGTGAGCGTCGCGATCGCGTCAGGGTTTCTTTCGTATTTGGCCATGCGTGTTCTCCGTCGGTTCGAAGTATTAGATGGGGTTCCGGGCGCTTTTGCAAAGGCCGCTGTAACCTGGGTCACATTCCGGCGCGCGCCCGGCGGGTTCAAGCGCCGTCGCCCTCCCGCGTGATGCGCGGGCGTCCGCTGGCCTCGGCGGTGATCTCGGCCTCGATGAAGATCTCGCGCCCCTCGGCCTCTGCGGTTTTGACCTGCCGTTCAAGATGCACGCTGATCCCGGTCGCCCCTGCGGCCTCTGCCGCCGCGCGCGTCTTGGCGGTCAGCGCTGTCTCGAGCGCCGAAAGCGCGTCTTCGGCGGATCCGAAATCCTGCGGCCCCTCTTCGAGATGCACGCGAAAGCGCCCCTCGGCTGGGGCCGTCACCACGCCCGAGCGCCGCATCGCCACCCGCCCGACCACCGCGCCGATGGCATTGGCCACGCCGCCCAGATCGGGCAGCACCGTCTCGGCCCCGAGCCACTCACCGACCGCCGGATAATAGCACCGCGCCGAGGCGCCCAGCCCCACCACCGGCACCGCCACCCGCGCGCGCAGATCGACCAAACCCTCGTGCCCCGCCAGCCCCGCCTGCATCAGCGGATGGCGCGCCAGATCGCCGGGGCTGCCCTCCCATCCGTCCTCGGCAAAGGCGGTCTCGAGCAGCGCCAGCCCAGTCGCCCGGGTCATCCCGGCGACGATCATCTCGGCCAGCGCCCCCGGGGTCTCGGCCAGCCGCGCGCCGCTGCCCACGCGCCGCCGCGCCATCAGCGCCAGCGCTTTTTTCGAAGCTTCAGCATCCCAATCGCCGACCCGGCCCAGCACATGCACCGCATCAGTCGGCGTCACGCCGGCCACTTGCACAAGGCCTCGTGCCACCAGCCGTCCCAGCGCCTGCCCGTCGAGCCGCGTGCGCAGCACCTCGCCCAGAGGATGCAGCGCCCCGCCGATCCGCGCCAGCAAGGCCTCTTCCCGCGCACCCAGACCGCCCCGATCCTGCCCCGGCACCGCGCGCACAAAGCGCGCGTCATGCTCACCCGGCACCGGGCTGCGCGCAGCGCGGTCCAGCGCGTCATGCACCACCTGCGGCGCCTCGGACGCAACAAGGCAGACCGGGATCAGCCGCCGGGGCCCCAGCGTCACACCGCCCGCCAGCCCGGCCTGCACCACATGCACCTCTGAATCGCCGCCCAGACCGTGGGTGCGCATCGCCACCGCCTCGACCATGGTGCGCCAGCGGCCCACCTGCGCGCCCGCCGGGTCGATCGCCGGCATACCGCCGCGCAAGAGCGCGATATCCGTCGTCGTCCCGCCGATGTCCGACACCAGCGCGGTGTCGGCCCCGGTCAGCCAGCGCGCCCCAACGAGGCTCGCCGCAGGGCCGCTGAGGATCGTCTCGATGGGCCGCGCCTGCGCCTGCTCCGCCGACATCAGCGCGCCATCGCCGCGGACCACCATCAGCGGCGCGCTCAGCCCCATCTCGGCCAGCACCTCGCCCGCGCGCAGGATCAGCCGGTGCGTCAGCCCAATCAGCCGCGCGTTCAAGAGCGCGGTCAGCGCCCGCTTCGGCCCGCCCAGCCGCGCCGAAAGCTCGTAGGAGCAGGACACCGGCCGCCCGGTGACCCGGCGCAGCGCCTCGCGCGCCGCCTGTTCATGCGCCGGATTGCGCGTGGCGAACTGCGCCGCCACGGCGAACGCCGACACCTGCTGGCCTGCCGCCCAATCCGCCAGCGCCTCAAGGTCGAGCGGCGCCACCTCGGCGCCCGCGTGACTGTGCCCGCCCGCCAGCATCAGCACCGGATCGCCGCCCAGCGCCTCGGCCAGGCCATGGGCGGCAAGGTCCCGCTCGGCAAAGCCGATCAGCACCAGCGCCACGCGCCCGCCCTGCCCCTCGACCAGCGCATTGGTGGCCAGCGTCGTCGACAGCGCCGCCATCGCGACATCCGCCGGGGCCACGCCGGCCTCGTCCAGAACCGAGCGCACCGCGCGCCCGATCCCCAGCGCCAGATCGTCCCGCGTGGTCAGCGCCTTGGCGCTGGCCAGCACCTGCGCCTCGTCGCGCAACAGCACCGCGTCGGTGTAGGTCCCGCCGGTGTCCACGCCCAGGCATATCGCCATCAAAAAGCCTCCCGCAACCGCGCCACGGCCCAGCGGGCGGCATCCGCCACCACCGGATCCGCATCCTCGCAAAGCGCCTGCACCCTTGGCAAAAGCGCCCCGTCGCCCGAGTTGCCGATCGCATAGCAGACGTTGCGCACAAAGCGCCCCCGCCCGATTCGCTTGATCGGCGAGCCCGAGAACCGCGCCCGGAACGCCGCATCATCCAGCCCCGCCAGATCGGCCAGCGCCGGGGCCTCCAGATCGGGCCGGGCATGGTACTTCACCTCGGACGCCCGGCGCGCGAACTTGTTCCAGGGGCAGACCGCCAGGCAATCGTCGCAGCCATAGATCCGGTTGCCCATCAAACCGCGCAGGTCTTCGTCCACCGGCCCCTTATGCTCGATCGTCAGATAGGAAATGCAGCGCCGCGCATCGAGCCGGTAGGGCCCCGGAAAGGCATCCGTCGGGCAAATGTCGAGACAGGCCCGGCACGATCCGCAATGATCGACCTCGGACGCGTCGCGCGGCAGATGAACCGTGGTGAAAACCGAACCGATAAAGAACCACGACCCAAGCGAACGGCTCACCAGATTGGTATGCTTGCCCTGCCAGCCCAGCCCGGCGGCCTGCCCCAGCGCCTTTTCCGGCACCGGCGCGGTGTCGACAAAGACCTTCACCTCGCCCCCGGCCTCGGCGATCAGCCAGCGCGCCAGCCGCTTGAGCCGCTTCTTCACGACGTCATGGTAATCGCGGTTCTGCGCATAGACCGAAATCGCCGCCCGGTCGCTCTGCTCCAGCACCTCCAGCGGATCGGCTGCGGGCCCGTAATTCTCGGCCAGAACGATAACCGACCGCGCCGCGGGCCAAAGCGCCGACGGCGCCGCGCGCCAGGCCACCCTCTCGGCCATCCAGCCCATCTGCCCGTGATACCCCCGCGCCAACCAGTCGGACAGCTTCGCGCCGACATCCACCGTGACAGGGTCGCAAACGCGGCAGAGGTCGAACCCCGCCGCGCGCGCCTCAGCCGCCAGGCGCGCCTTCAGATCGTCCACGCGCGACGCCGGCGGGATGGTGGGCGGGGCGTCGCCGCAGGCGCGCGTCGTCCCATCATCCGCTCAGAAATCCAGATCGGCATAATGCGCCGGCGGCGGAAAGCCCGGCACCTGATCGGCTAGGATCCCTCGGAAGGCCGGGCGCGACTTTATCTTGGCGTACCAATCCTTGACCACCTCCGACCGGTTCCAATCCACGTCCGAGATGTAATCCAGCGACGACAGATGCGCGGCGGCGGCGAAATCCGCCAGCGTCATCACGTCGCCCGCCAGCCAGCGCCGGTGGTCCAGCAGCCACGCCATGTAATCGAGGTGATACTTGATCGCCTTGGCACCCGACTTCACGTTCCCCGAATCCGGAAAGCCCTTGCCCATGACCTTCTTGTTGACCCGCTCGTACAGCAGCTTCGAGGTCACCTCGTTGTGGAACTTGTCGTCGAACCAGCCCACCAGCCGCCGGACCTCGTATTTCGCCTCGGGCGAGCGCGGCATCAGCGGCGGTTCGGGGTGTTTTTCCTCGATGAACTCGCAGATCGCAGCGGACTCGGCCATGGTGCGCCCGTCGATCTTCAGCACCGGCACCTTGGCGGCGGGGTTGCGGCGCAGGAAATCGGCGTCCTTCTCCCAGTACCGCTCTTCCACCAGCTCGCATTCGATCTTCTTCTCCGCCAGACTCAGCCGGACCTTGCGGCAGAAGGGGGACAGTGGAACGTGGTAGAGCTTGGCCATAAAGACGGTTCCCGCGCAAAGTGCGATACCCCTATTTGACGCGAAACCGGCACCGGTTCAACCGGCGAAACCCGGCTCGCCCGGACAAGAGCTGTCCGGGCGGCGCGTCCCAGCGCCGCCCGGGATCTGTGGGATCGCGGCGGAATGTTCACCGCGTCAATCGCAGCCACCGTTTTCCGGATCGGTGCAATTGCCGCAGGCGGCGTCCACCCCGTCGGAACTGACGTCGATGTAACAGAAATAAGGCCAGGCGATGCATTGCACGCCCCAGCCCCAGATCTGGCACTCGATGGCCTCGTCGCCGCCTGCCGCCGCCTGCAAGGCGTTGATCCGCGCATAGGTCATCGCGACCTGCGATTTTTGCGCCGCGCTCAGATCGCCGGGGGCGATCCGGTCTCCGGCCTCCTTGCGCAGCCGGATCGTGCCGAGCAGCCGTTCGGTCCGGTCATAGTCCATCTGCGTCATCGGCCTTGTTACGCGCGCATCCTGCGCCGCAACCGGTGGTGCGGCCAAAGCGGCAAGTGTAACGGCGAGTGTGGTGAAATATGTCATTGGCTTCATGGTCAGGTCCTCAAATCGGATGTTTCAAAGAAATCGTCCGCATCCGGGATGTCACGGATGCGCGCATAAGGATTCCACAAGGCTAGAAATCTACCAATGGTTGAATACCGCCATAAGGCGGACCGCCGCCGACCGGCGCTTATTCGAAACAGGCCGCCCGGCCGTCCGCCGCGATCGTCGCCGCGCCGTCGCGGATCTGCGCCGCGCGCCTCTGCACGAAATTCGAAGGGCGGCTGGCCGAGCGATCCTTCGGGTTCGGCAACACCGCCGCCAGACGCGCGGCCTGGGTGGGGCTCAGCGCCTCGGGGCCGACGCCGAAGTAATGCCGCGCGGCGGCCTCTATGCCAAAGACGCCTTCGTCGAACTCGGCCACGTTGAGATACACCTCAAGGATGCGGCGCTTGGGCCAGAGCGCCTCGACCACCGGGGTGATGAGGGCCTCCAGCGCCTTGCGAGTGTAGGTGCGCCCGTGCCAGAGATAGACGTTCTTGACCACCTGCTGGCTGATCGTGCTGCCGCCGCGCGCGCCGCCCGCGTCGATGGCGGCGCGGATCGCTTCCATGTCGAACCCCCAATGGGTGCAGAAATTCGCATCCTCCGCCGCCACCACCGACCGAAGCATCACCGGCGCCACGTTCTCTGCATCGACCCAGACGCGGTCGACGGCGCCCAGCCGCTGCGTTTCGGACCAGATATAGAAGGTCGTCGGCGGGTTGATCACGCGGTAGGCCAGCACCAGCATCACAAGAACCGACACCGCCACAAAGGTCAGCCGCAAGGTCCAGCGCAGCAGCCATGCCAGCGGGCGGAACCGACGTGTCTTGGCGTCCCTGGGCTTGAACGTCGGCTGAGGCCCTGAACGAGCCTTGGGTTTACCGGATGTACTGGGGGACCTGCGCACCATGGCAAAAGCTATACGCCACCGAACGGCGCGATAAAATCCCTTCGGCCGGGCCGGGCCCGCGTCGGCGCGGGCCTGCCCGGATCGCCCCATCGGTCAGGACGGCTGGGACGGGACCGTCTGGAAAGGCGGCGCATCGCCCGCCTTTCATTAATAACGGGTATATCCGGGGTTTCTGCCAGAATTGGGAAACAATCATGGTCATTTTCGGACAGGTGACGCGCCGCAAGGCCCCTGAAACGCCCTGAGACACGCCCTGAAACGAGAACGCGCCCCGGAAAGCGGGGCGCGTAATGCATTGTATAGGCGAGGCGGACTATTCCGCAGGAACCGCCAGCCCCTCCTCGATCCCGATGGGATGCGGCAGCTTGTCCAGCATCTCTTTCGGGCAGACCTGGATGAAATGCGGCTTCTCGGTCTCCCAGTGCTGCAGGATGTCGCTGGCCTTGCGGCTGGCGGTCTCGGCGACGTGGCGTTCGATCAGGTCCTTCAGCTGATCCTCCCAATGGTCCACGGTCACCGGGCAGGTGACCAGGCTTTCGAGGTTCATCAGCTTCTGCGCCAGACCATCGGGGTCGTAGAGATAGGCCATGCCGCCGGTCATGCCCGCGCCGAAGTTCGCGCCGATCGGCCCGAGGATCACCGCGACACCGCCGGTCATGTATTCGCAGCCGTTCGACCCGCAGCCCTCGACCACGACCTTGGCGCCCGAGTTGCGCACGGCAAAGCGTTCGCCCGCGCGGCCGGCGGCAAAGAGATAGCCATCGGTTGCGCCGTAAAGCACGGTGTTGCCGATGATCGTGTTCTCGGACGCGACCAGCGGGCTGATCTGCGGCGGACGCACCACCACGGTGCCGCCCGACAGGCCCTTGCCGACATAGTCGTTTGCGTCGCCCGACACCTCCAGCTTGAGCCCCGGCGCCGCGAAGGCCCCCAGCGACTGACCGGCGCTGCCGGTCAGCTTAACGTGCAGGTGGTTGGGCTGGAGCGCGTTGCGCATGCCGAACTTGCGCACGATATGCGACGAGGTGCGCGTGCCCACGGTGCGGTGGGTGTTCTGGATCGCGTAGGACAGCTGCATCTTTTCGCCATCCTCGAGAAAGCGCGCGGCGTCGCGCACGATCTCTGCATCCAGCGTATCGAGCACCGCGTTCCGCGGGCGGTCGCGGTCGTAGACGATGTCGTCGGCCCCGTCCACGCGGATCAAGAGCGGGTTGAGGTCGAGATCGTCCAGATGATCGCTGCCACGGCTGACCTGGCTCAGCAGGTCGGCGCGCCCGATCACCTCGTCAAGGCTCCGCGCGCCGATGGAGGCGAGGATTTCGCGTACTTCCGAGGCGTAGAAGGTGATCAGGTTGACGACCTTGTCCGCATTGCCGGTGAACTTGGCGCGCAGTTCGGGGTCCTGGGTGCAGACGCCCACCGGGCAGGTGTTCGACTGGCACTGACGCACCATGATGCAGCCCATGGCGATCAGCGCGGCGGTGCCGATGCCGTATTCCTCGGCCCCCATCATCGCCGCCATGACGATGTCGCGGCCGGTGCGCAGGCCGCCGTCGGTGCGCAGGGTCACACGGCTCCGCAGGTTGTTCATCGCCAGCACCTGATGCGCCTCGGTCAGGCCCATCTCCCACGGCAGACCCGCGTATTTGATCGAGGTCGCGGGCGACGCGCCGGTGCCGCCGTTGTGGCCCGAAATCAGGATCACGTCGGCCTTGGCCTTGGCCACGCCCGCCGCGATTGTGCCGACGCCAGAGGACGCCACCAGCTTGACCGTCACCTTGCAGCGCGGGTTGATCTGCTTGAGATCGTAGATCAGCTGCGCCAGATCCTCGATCGAGTAGATGTCGTGGTGCGGCGGCGGCGAGATCAGCGTCACGCCCTTGGTCGAATGCCGCAGCCGCGCGATCAGGTCGGTGACCTTCATGCCGGGCAACTGCCCGCCCTCGCCGGGCTTGGCGCCCTGGGCGACCTTGATCTCAAGCTCTTCACAGTGGTTGAGATACTCGGCGGTCACGCCAAAGCGCCCCGAGGCCACCTGCTTGATCTTGGCCGACGGGTTGTCGCCGTTGGGTTCCGGCACGAAATGCGCCGGATCCTCGCCGCCCTCGCCGCTGTCGGATTTCGCGCCGATGCGGTTCATGGCGACGTTCAGCGTCTTGTGCGCCTCCGGGCTCAGCGCGCCCAACGACATGCCCGGCGTCACGAACCGCTTGCGGATCGAGGTGATGCTTTCCACCTCTTCCAGCGGGATCGCATCGCCCAGCGGCTTGATCGCCAGGAGGTCGCGCAGATGGATCGGCGGGTTGGCCTGCATCGCCTTGGAATAGGTCTTCCACATCTCAAAGCTGGCCTTGTTGCAGGCGGCCTGCATCAGGTGCATCGTCTGCGCGCCCCAGGCGTGCGTTTCGCCGGACTTGCGCGCCTTGTAGAAGCCGCCGATGGGCAGCACGTCGCGCCCGCCCTTGAAGCCGAGGCTGTGGATCTCTTCGGTCTTGGTCTGAATGCCGCTGACGCCGATCCCGCTGATCCGGCTGGTCATGCCCGGGAAATATTCGGCGCACATGGCGCGGCCGAGGCCCACGGCCTCGAAGTTCAGCCCGCCGCGATAGGACGAGATGACCGAGATGCCCATCTTGGACATGATCTTGAGCAGACCCTGGTCGATGGCCTCGCGGTATTTGGCGACCGCCTGGGTCAGGGTCATGTCCAGCAGACCGCGCTTGATGCGGTCGGCCAGGCTGTCCTCGGCCAGATAGGCGTTGACCACCGTCGCACCCGCGCCGATCAGAACGGCAAAGTAATGCGGGTCGATGCATTCGGCCGAGCGCACGTTCAGCGAACAGAAGGTCCGAAGCCCCTTGCGCGTCAGATGGCTGTGGACCGCCGAAGTGGCCAGGATCATCGGCATCGCCACCTTGTCGGGCCCGCAATGCTGATCGGTCAGGGTGATGTGGCCCGCACCCGAGCGCACGGCATCCTCGGCCTCGCCGCGGATCCGTTCCAGCCCCTTGCGGAGCGCGTCGCGCCCGGCGCCTGCGGGGAAGGTGCAGTCGATCTCGACCAGACCGGCGTTGAAATGCTTGGCCAACTCGTCGAACTGGGCATTGCCGACGAAGGGGCTGTCCAGCACGAGGATCTCGGTCTGGGCGCTGCTTTCGTCCAGCACGTTCTTGAGGTTGCCGAACCGGGTCTTGAGGCTCATGACCCGGAATTCCCGCAAGCTGTCAATCGGCGGGTTGGTCACCTGGCTGAAGTTCTGGCGGAAGTAATGCGACAGCGGGCGGTACTTCTTGGACAAGACCGCGCTCGGCGTGTCGTCGCCCATCGAGGCGATGGTTTCCTTCCCGTCCTCGGCCATCGGCGCGAGGATTTGTTCCAGCTCTTCGATGGTGTAGCCCGCCGCGATCTGGCGGCGGCGCAGCTCGGCGCCCTCGAACATCGGTGTTTCGGCGATCGCGGCCAGCGGCGCGTCCAGCTCGTTGATCTTGCCGACCCACTCGCCAAAGGGCTGGGCGGCAGAGAGTTTGTCCTTTATTTCGACGTCGTGGTAGAGCTTGCCCTCTTTCATGTCGACGGCGATCATCTGACCGGGGCCAAGCGCGCCCTTCTCGCGCACCGTGGCCTCGTCGGCGGGCACCATGCCGGCCTCGGAACCCGCGATCAGCATGCCGTCGCCCGTCACCACGTAACGCATCGGCCGCAGGCCGTTGCGGTCGAGCCCGCCGCAAACCCAGCGGCCATCGGTCATGGCCAGGGCGGCGGGGCCGTCCCAGGGCTCCATCACAGAGTTGCAGTAGGAATACATGTCGCGCCACGCCTCTGGCAGCTCGATCGCCTGCTTGGACCAGGATTCCGGCACCAGCATCGTCTTGGCCATCGGCGCGTTGCGGCCGGCGCGCACCAGCACCTCGAACACCGCGTCGAGCGCGGCGCTGTCGCTGGCGCCCGAGGCGATGATCGGCTTGATATCCTCGGCCATGTCGCCAAACGTCGTCGAGGCCATGCGGATCTCATGGCTCTTCATCCAGTTGACGTTGCCCTTGAGCGTGTTGATCTCGCCGTTGTGGGCCAGCATCCGGAACGGCTGCGCCAGCCACCATTGCGGGAAGGTGTTGGTGGAATAGCGCTGGTGATAGATCGCGAAGGCGCTGGTAAAGCGACTGTCCTGCAGGTCGGGGTAGAACTCGCTGACCTGCTCGGCCAGCATCATGCCCTTGTAGATGATCGACCGGCACGACAACGACGCGATGTAAAGCCCGCCGATCCCGGCCGCGGCCGCGGCCTTTTCGATGCGCCGGCGGATGACGTAAAGCTCGCGCTCGAATTCCTCTTCGCCGATGCCCTTGGCGTTCGAGATCAGGATCTGCTCGATCTCGGGCCGGGTCGCGTTGGCCTTTTCACCCAGGCAATCGACATTCACCGGCACATGCCGCCAACCATAGATATGGTGGCCCATGCGCAGAACTTCGGTTTCCACGATAGTCCGGCAGGATTCTTGCGCGCCGAAATCTGTGCGCGGCAGGAACACCTGACCAACCGCCATAAGCGCATCCTTGTTGGGTTTGTGGCCGGTGCGTTCGATCTGGTCATAGAAGAACGCCACCGGGATCTGGACATGGATGCCTGCGCCGTCGCCGGTCTTGCCGTCGGCATCCACCGCCCCACGGTGCCAGATCGCCTTGAGCGCTGCGATCCCTGCCTCGACCACGTCGCGGCTCGGCTTGCCATCGAGGTTCACCACGAGCCCGACGCCGCAGGACGAATGCTCTTCGCTTTCGTGGTACATCCCGTTTTCGGACATCCACTTGCGCTTGGCCTCTTCGGCGGCGGCCCAGGCTGCATCGTATTTGGTCATGTCTGATCTCCCACTGGGGATGGATATTTGGCTTCGTACTCGGCTTGGGTGGCGCGCTTGTGGTCGCCGGGCAATCCGGCCCAGCACAGCGCGCGGTCGGTATAAATTTCGGACTTAAGCGGCCAGTCGCGCGCGGCATCAAAGAGCCCCGGCATCAGGTCGCGTTCGGCACGGCCCTCGTCGCGCATGTAAAGGTGGCTGCCACAGGTGCCGCAAAACGCCCGGTAGGACGTAGGCGACGATGCGAATTCGGCAACCGGGCCGTCGATGGTGACATCGGTGGCGGGAAAGGCCGCGAAAACCGCGCCCGACCAGCGTTTACACATGTCGCAATGGCACACGCCGACCCAACCCGGCGGATCGGCCACGGTGATCCGCACCGCACCGCAGAGGCACTGCCCCACCACGCTCATGCGCCTCCTCCGAACAACGCTTCGGTCTCGGCGCTCGAAAGCCGGCGATGGTCGCCCGCCAGCGCATAGCCGTGTGGGCAGCGGTCGGCGAAAAACTCGATCTTCATCTCGCCGCCGCCGGCATTATCGAAAAGCCCCGCGGAAAGATTGCGCACGCCGTCGGCCACCGTGCCGTACCACAGCGTAGAGCCGCAGGTGCCGCAAAAGCCGCGCTCTGCCCAGTCGGACGAGCGGAAGCTGCGCGCAGGGCCGTCGATCTGCACCACGTCCGCCTCGATCGAAAAGAACGCGCCGCTGGTGTGGCGACGGCACATATCGCAGTGACAGGCCCGCAGGCGCGGCACGGCATTCGCCGTGGCCGTGACCGTCACCGCGCCGCAAAGGCAGTGGCCGGTAATCTTTGTGCTGGCCTCGGCCATGTGGGTTCCTTTCGCTGGGGGGATTGGGCCACTGGCCCATCCCGCCTGTCCGGTCCTGAATTGCCGTCCGCGCGGATCACTCCGCGGCGATGGCGCCCTTCTGGTCGAAGTTCGACAGCACCGCCTCGGCGCAATCCCGCCCGTCGCGGATCGCCCAGACCACAAGGCTGGCGCCGCGCACGATGTCGCCCACCGCATAGACGCCGGGCATCGCGGTCGCACCGGTGGTGAACTCGGCCTTGACGGTGCCCCAGCGGGTCACCTCCAGCTCGGGCACACCCCAAAGCGTCGGCAGTTCCTCGGGCTCGAAACCCAGCGCCTTGATCACCAGATCGGCGGGCTCGACATATTCCGACCCCTCGATGATTTCGGGGCTTTGCCGGCCCGTCGCGTCGGGCTGACCCAGCCGCATCCGGTCGACGATCACGCCGGTCACCGGGTCGCCCTTGAACCCCTTGGGCGCGGTCAGCCATTCGAACTGAACGCCCTCTTCCTCGGCGTTCTGCACCTCGCGCTGCGAGCCCGGCATGTTGGCACGGTCCCGGCGGTAGAGGCACTTGACCGAGGTCGCGCCTTCGCGGATCGCGGTGCGCACGCAGTCCATCGCGGTGTCGCCGCCGCCGATCACGACGACGCGCTTGCCTTCGGCGTTCAGCTCTCCGCTTTCGTATTCCGGCACTTCGTCGCCAAACGACTTGCGGTTGGACGCGGTCAGAAAGTCGATGGCCCGCACGATGCCCTCGGCCCCGCTGCCCGGCCCGCCCAGATCGCGGCTCTTGTAGACGCCGGTGGCGATGATCACGGCGTCATGCTGCGCGCGGATCTCGTCAAAGGACATATCCTCGCCCACGTTGCAATTCAGCACGAAGCGCACGCCACCCTTTTCCAGCTGCTCGTTGCGGCGCATCACGACCGGCTTTTCCAGCTTGAAGCCGGGGATGCCATAGGTCAGCAGCCCGCCCGCGCGGTCGTAGCGGTCATAAACGGTGACCTGCACGCCGGCCCGGCGCAGCACATCCGCCGCCGCCAGCCCGCCGGGGCCCGCGCCGATGATGCCGACGCTCTCGGCGCGCTCCTGCGCCGGGGCGATGGGCTGGACCCAGCCTTTTTCCCAGGCGGTGTCGGTGATATATTTCTCGACCGATCCGATGGTCACCGTGCCGTGGCCCGATTGTTCGATCACGCAATTGCCTTCGCAAAGCCGGTCCTGCGGGCAGATCCGCCCGCAGATTTCGGGGAAGGTGTTGGTGGCCTGGCTGATCTCATAGGCCTCCTGCAGGCGGCCCTCGGCGGTCAGGCGCAGCCAGTCGGGGATGTTGTTGTGCAGCGGACAATGGCTCTGACAATAGGGCACGCCGCACTGGCTGCAGCGGCTGGCCTGCTCCTTCGCCTTGGCGTCGGCATATTCCGCATAGATTTCGTGAAAATCCGTGCGACGCAGGCTTGCGGCGCGCTTTTCGGGCATCGCCCGTTCGATCTTCACGAATTTCAGCATCGGCTGCTTCGCCATAGGTTTCATCTCCGCAGAATTGGGTCGGTCGGACCTCAATAAGGCATGTGTCCGGGAAAGAAAAGTCACACATGCTGACCTATTTCCGGAAATTTTCGTGCCTGCGAACGCAAAAATGCTGCAGTACAGAAATTATATGGTCCGAATTGGACCTATATTTCCCCTATCCTTTGATTCCCAAGGGCTTATACAAGAACCACCTCCGCAACCCGAGCCAACGCGATGACCCTGACCCACCTGCTGATCCTCGCCTTGATCCAGGGCATCACGGAATTTCTTCCGGTTTCCTCTTCGGGTCACCTGATTCTGTTGCCGAAGCTCACTGGATTGCAGGATCAGGGTCAAGCGTTGGACGTAGCGGTGCATGTGGGCACACTGGCGGCGGTGGTGCTCTATTTCCGCGCCGATGTCGCGGTCGCTGCCAAGGGCAGCCTGCGCTTGCTGCGCGGCCGCGTCGACACCCAGGGCGCGTTTCTTGCGCTCTGCCTGCTGATCGCGACGGTCCCGGTGATCGTCTTCGGGCTGGCGCTGAAACTGACCGGCCTCGACGAGGCCCTGCGCTCGACCGCCGTGATCGGCTGGACCATGCTGATCTTCGGGATCGTGCTCTACTGGGCCGACCAGAAGGGTGCGCAGGAAAAGACCGCGGATGGGTGGTCGCTCCGCGATGCGCTGATCATGGGGCTGTGGCAGGCGGTGGCGCTGATCCCAGGCACCTCGCGGTCGGGCATCACGATCACCGCCGCCCGGCAGCTGGGCTACGCCCGCCACGATGCGGCGCGGCTGGCGATGCTGATGTCGATCCCGACGATCCTCGCCTCGGGCGTTCTGCTCGGGGCCGAGGTGGTCGCCACCGCCGATGCCGCCGCCGCCCGCGACGGCGCGATCGCGGCGGTCTTTGCCTTTCTGGCGGCTCTGGCCGCACTGACGCTGATGATGCGGCTGCTGCGGTCGGTCAGCTTCACGCCTTACGTGATCTACCGAATCGTCCTCGGCCTGATCCTGCTGACCATCGCCTACACATAAGCGCCTCGCGGGATGGCGGGTGGGGTGTCGCCGCAGGCGCACGTCACCCTGCCAGACCGATCAGACCCGGTGATACGGGCTGCCCGCCAGAATGGACGCCGCGCGGTACAATTGCTCACAGAGCATCACCCGCGCCAGCATGTGCGGCCAGACCATCTTGCCAAAGGACAGCGCCGCATCCGCCTCGGCGCGCAGGCCCGGGTCGATCCCGTCCGCGCCACCGATCACGAACGCCAGATCGCCCGTCCCGTCGTCACGCCAGCGCGCCAGCCGCTCGGCGAAGGTGGGCGAATCCATCACCGTGCCGCGCTCGTCCAGCACGCAAAGCACGGCCTTGTCGGGCAGCGCGCGGCGCAACAGCGCCGCCTCGCCCGCCATGCCGCCGCCCTTGCGGTCGTCGACCTCGTGCAGCTGCGCCGGGCCGAGGCCCAGCGCCCGCCCGGTCCGGTCGAATCGTTTCAGATAATCGTCCACAAGGCCGCGCTCTGGGCCCGCCCTAAGGCGGCCCACCGCGCACAGATGCACCCGCATTCAGCGTTGTTGCGCCGTCGCAGCGCCGCCCGCCGGCAGCCACATCTTTTCAAGCTGGTAGAATTCGCGCACCTCGGGGCGGAAGACGTGGACGATCACATCGCCTGTGTCGATCAGCACCCAGTCGCCGGTCTCTTTGCCCTCGATCTTCGAGAGCACGCCGAAGCGCTGCTTGAGCTCGTCCACCAGCTTTTCCGAAATCGCCGAGACCTGACGCGACGACCGGCCCGAACAGATGACCATGTAATCGCCGATCGCCGTCTTGCCGCGCAGATCGATCTGCACGACGTCTTCGGCTTTCATGTCGTCAAGGTTTTCAAGGATGGCGGCAAGCAACGTGTCGCTTGTCACCTCCGGTTGGGTCAGGCCCGCCATGGGCGCTCCCCGGTCAGCGGCCGTGGCCGCGTCTGCTGTTGCCGACAGGACATTGTCCTCCTTCGCATGACACGCCGATCCATCGCTCCGGCGCCGAGCGTGGCTGTAAGATAGCACCGGATGTGTGAAATCTCAATGTCAGGCGCGCCAGCACCGCCGATCTGGTGCCGCAGAGCCCCACCGGACCTGCGTGGCAGGGCCCCGTCAGGCCTTCAAGGCATAGCGGTCCGGTTCCGCGAAGAGGTCGATCAACACCGACCCTGCCGGCACCTTGACCGCGTGCAGCGTGCCCGCCGGGATGTCGTAGGTCTCGCCCGGGCCGTAGGTCCGGGTCTCGCCGTTCATCGTCAGGGTGACCGAGCCCTCGACCACCGTCCCCCATTGCGCGCCATGGGAATGTTCGGGCAGTTCGATGTCCTCATGGATGCAGAAGAACACTGCCAGCCCCTTGTCCGTGCGCATGGCATGGGTCGTCACCTTGCTCTCGGGCAGCGGCAGGTCGATGGCGGGAAAAGCGCGGATGAAATCGGGCAGTGTCATGGAGCAATCCTTGTATGGCAATGCCCCAGCCTACCACGCTCACGCGCCATAGGGCACCCAGACCGTCTTGACCTCGGTCGCCGCCTCCAGAAAGGCGCGGCCCTCGCCCTCGGCCCCCATCCAGTCCCGCGCCTGGCCGTCGTTCACCCAGGTCCGCTTGAGATTGCCCGCAGCCCCCCGTTCGATCACCGCCGACAGGTCGGTTTCGGAAAACGACCAGACCGCCTCGATATCCATGTGCTGCGCCAGCGTCGGGGCCAGCTCGGCATGACTGCCGGTCAGGATGTTGACCACCCCGCCAGGCACATCCGAGGTATCGAGGACCTGGTAAAGATCCGCCGCGATCAGCGGGAAGGGATCCGAGGCCACCAGCACCACCCGGTTGCCCATCGCGATGGCCGGGGCCATCAGCGACACCAGCCCCAGAAGCGGCAACTCATCCGGGCAAAGCGCCGCGATCACCCCGCAAGGCTCGCGCATCGACAGCGCCACGCCCCTGAGCGGCACCTGCGCGACCCGCCCGTCGAACTTGTCGGCCCAGGCGGCATAGGTGAACAGCCGGTCGACCGCCGCATCGACCTCGGCCCCGCCCGAACGCTTGCCGGTCAGCCTGTCGATCCGTGCGGCCAGCTCGTCGCGCCGCGCGGCCAGGTTCTCGCCGATGTAATAAAGCACCTGCGCGCGGTTGTGTGCCGTGGCGGCGGCCCATCCCTTGGCGGCGCGCGCGGCCTCGACCGCGTAGCGCACGTCCTTGCGATTGGCCAGCGGCGCCTGCCCGATCAGCTTGCCGCTCCGGTCATAGACGTTCCTGGCATAGCCGCCATCGGGCCGCGCCTGCTTGCCGCCGATATAAAGCTTGGCGGTGCGATCCACCAGCTGCGGCTCGGCCTCTTCGCCGGCGAAGGGCGCGATCGATTTGAGCGGTTTATTTTTGCCGCCCGGCCGGGTGTAGGCGCGCAGGCCCTCCCAGCCGCCCTCGCGCCCGAAGCCGCTTTCGCGCACACCGCCGAACCCGGCGGCGGCGTCGAACATATTGGTGCCGTTGACCCAGATCACCCCGGCGGCCAGCCGCGGCGCGATGTCCAGCGCGACGTTGATGTTTTCCGACCAGACGCTTGCGGCCAGCCCGTAGCGCGTGTTGTTGGCCAGCTCGACCGCTTCGTCCGGTGTGCGAAACGTGGAGGACACCAGAACCGGGCCAAAGATCTCGTCCTGCATCAGACGCGACGCGGGCGACAGCCCGGTGATCAGCGTGGGCGGGTAGAAACAACCCTCCGGCAGAGCGCAGGCGGCGCGATAGATGTCGCCCTCGGAATTGCCGTCGACCAGCGTGGCGATCCGGTCGCGCTGCACCGGATCGACGATGGCGCCGACGTCGATCGACTTGTCCAGCGGGTCGCCGATGCGCAGCTTGTCCATCCGGGCGCGCAGTTTGGCATGGAAGCGCTCGGCGATGCCCTCCTGCACCAGCAGGCGCGACCCGGCGCAGCAAACCTGCCCCTGATTGAACCAGATCGCATCGACCAGCCCCTCGATGGCGCTGTCGATATCGGCGTCCTCGAAGACGATATAGGGCGACTTGCCGCCCAGCTCGAGCGTCAGCGCCTTGCCGGTCCCGGCGGTCGCTTCGCGGATACGGCGGCCCACCTCGGTCGAGCCGGTAAAGGCGATCTTGTCGACATCCGCCTTGACGATCATCTCGCCCACCGCGCCGTCGCCGGTGACGATGTTGACAACGCCCCTGGGCAGACCGGCCTGGCGGCAGATATCGGCGAAAAGGAGCGCGGTCAGCGAGGTCCATTCGGCGGGCTTGAGAACGACCGTGTTGCCCATCGCCAACGCCGGCGCGACCTTCCAGGCCAGCATCAGCAGCGGGAAGTTCCAGGGAATGATCTGCCCGCAGACCCCCTGCGCGACCTGCCCGGGCAGTTCGGCTTCCATCAGCTGTGCATAGCCAGCGTGATGGTAGAAATGCCGCTGTGCCAGCGGAATGTCGATGTCCCGCGCCTCGCGGATCGACTTGCCGTTGTCGAGGCTTTCGAGCACCGCAAAAAGCCGCGCGTGTTTCTGCAGAAGCCGCGCCAGCGCATAGAGATGCCGCGCCCGGCCCTTGCCGCCCAGCCGCTCCCACGGGCCCTGCGCCCGGCGCGCCGCCGCGACGGCGGCGTCGACATCCGCCTGGGTGGCCTGGGTGACGCTGGCCAGCACTTCAGACGTGGCCGGGTTGCGGCTGTCGAAGCCGTCGCCGGGCCCGGTGAACGCGCCGTCGATGAAATGGCCGAATCGCGCGCCCTGATCGACCAGCCACGCCAGAGCGTCGCCCGAAGCCTCCGGAGCGGGGCCATAATCCATCGTCTCGAATATCTCTTTTACGCCCATGGTCTTGTCCCTCCGTCGCGCCGCCTGCCCCGGGGCGCGTTTTCTTGCAAAGAAAACGATCCGGATTTTTTGAAAAAATCCGGCGCCTCAGCCGATCGCGTGGCGCCAGTTCGCGGAATAGGCGCCGGTCAGGTGATGCTCCAGTTGCCGTTCGATATCGCCCAGAAGGCTCGATGCGCCGAAACGGAACAGATCGGGCCGCAGCCAGCGGTCGCCCAGTTCTTCCTTGATCAGCGCCAGATACGTGATCGCGTCCTTGGCCTTGGAAATCCCGCCCGCCGGTTTGTAGCCGATGCGATAGCCGGTGACCTCGTGATAATCGCGGATCGCGCGGATCATTACCAGGCTGACCGGCAGCGTGGCGTTCACCGCCTCCTTGCCGGTCGAGGTCTTGATGAAATCCGCGCCCGCCATCATGCAGACCAGCGACGCCCGCGCCACGTTCTGCAGGGTGCCAAGTTCCCCGGTCGCCAGAATCGCCTTCACATGCGCCGCGCCGCAGGCCCGGCGAAATGCGCGCATCTCGTCGTAAAGCGCTTGCCATTGCCCCGTCAGCACCAGGCGGCGCGAGATGACTATGTCGATCTCCTCGGCCCCGGCCTTGACGCTTTCCTCGATCTCGGCCACCCGCAGATGAAAGGGCGACAGCCCGGCCGGAAAGCCGGTACTGACCGCCGCCACCGGGATACCGGAGCCCGCAAGCGCCTCTACCGCCGTTTCGATCATGTCATGGTAGACGCAGACCGCCCCGGTCGTGAGATCCGGCAGGCCGAGCGCCTCTAGGATATCCGCCCGCGCCGGCTGTCGCGCCTTGGCGCAGAGCCGCCGCACCCGCCCTGCCGTGTCGTCCCCCGACAGCGTCGTCAGGTCGATGCAGGAAATCGCGCGCGCCAGCCAGGCCGCCTGATGCGCCTTTTTCACCGACCGCCGCGCCGGCAGCGTCGCCGCACGCCGTTCGATCGCCGAGCGGTTCGCGGTGGCGCGCATCACCCAGTCCAGATCGAGCGCCATGCCCGGATTGCGGTCGCCGCCGTGATCCGGGGCCGGGGTGCTGCGGTGCGAAATATCGGTCACGTTCATGGCGGACGCCCCTTGTTGGACAAGCCTCGAATCTGACGGGATTCCGTGCCTCTGACAAGCCCGGTCTCCGCAGCGTCACCCTGTCAGCGGATCAGGTTGGAAAACCAGCGCAGCAGCCGGTTCTTCTGCGGCCGCAGGATTTCCAGATGCAGGATGCGCGGTTTCGGCTGGTCCGACCAGATCAGTTCGGACGCCTCGAAGATCCGTTTGTTGAACTGCGGCGGGAAGACGTAGAACCGGATGTCCGAATGCCAGAGTAATTCGCGGAACGTCACCTGGTCGATGCCGAAACCCGCCTCGACGAAGGCGCGGCTCCAGTCGCGGAAGAAGGCGGTCGTACGGTCGGATTTGCGGTAGAGCAGAACGCCGCAATTGATCTCGGGAAAGGTCTCGGGGATCTTCGTCTTCCAGACCTTGTTGTGGCGCGGCCGGTGCCAGAGCATCACATGCGCGCCGCAGATCTCGAACTTTTCCAGCAGATCGAAGAGGCTGCCCAGATCAGCCCTGATCATGGTGTCGTTGTCCAGATAGAGCGTCTCTTCGAACGGGCTGTCGGCCAGCAGATCGACCTTGGGGCGCGGCAGGCCTTCGGGCATGACGAACCCATGGTCAAAGCCGCTGGTGTCGTCGCCCGCATGGCAAAAGATCGCGGTCTGAATATCCGGGTTGTGCTTTTTGACGCTGGCGGCAGAGCGGCGCGCCACGTCCACATGCTTGGTCCCCCAGGCGATATAAAGCACCCCGCGTTTCGTCGGCGTCTGCGCCATGTCCCCGGCCCTTCTTGCGGTTTCGCCCCTGTCTATGGTCTGCCGCAGGGTGAGTAAATGGCGAGCGTTCGGCGCATTTGCGCCGTCTTTCTTGCGAATAAGTCGCATTCTCCTTGACGTTTTGCGAACGCTTCGCATATTCAATGCTATGACACACGCGCATTCCATTCTTTCGACTCACCGCCGCGGCTTTCTCGCCGGGCTGGCCGCTGTCACGCTTTTGCCCACCGGCCTGCGGGCGCAGGGCATCCTTAACGTCGTGGCCACGACCGGCATGATCGCCGACGCCGCCCGTGCGGTGGGCGGCGACCTGGTCGAGGTTCAGGCCCTGATGGGCCCGGGCGTCGATCCGCACGCCTATCGCCAGACCCGCACCGATATCGTCGCGCTGACCCGCGCCGAGCTGGTGCTGTGGAACGGTCTCTACCTCGAGGCGCAGATGGAACCTTTCTTCGAACGGCTGGCCGGGCGGGTTCCCGTCACCGCCGTCGCGGGATCCGCGCCGGAAGACATGCTGCTGCGCCACGCCGATTACGAAGGCCGCGCCGATCCGCATCTGTGGATGGTGCCCGAACTTTGGCGCCACGCGGTTCTGGCCGTGCGCGACGCCATGAGCGAGGTGCGCCCGGAAACGGCCCAAACCTTTGCCGCCAATGCCGACGCCTATCTCGCCGAAATGGACGAGGTCGCCGAATACGCCCGTACCTCGCTCGGGCAGATCCCCGACACCGCCCGCGTCCTGATCACCGCGCATGACGCCTTTGGCTATTTCGGCCGCGCCTATGGCTTCGAGGTGATGGGCATTCAGGGCCTCTCGACCGAATCCGAGGCCGGATTGCAGCGCATCGGCGAACTTGTGGACATCCTGGTCAAACGGCAGATCGGCGCGGTCTTCGTCGAAAGCTCTGTCTCTGACCGCAACGTCCGCGCCCTGATCGAGGGCGCCGCCGCGCGCGGCCACGAGGTGCGCATCGGAGGCGAGCTTTTCTCCGACGCCATGGGCGCGCCGGGCACCTACGAGGGCACATATGTCGGCATGATCGATCACAACGTGACCACCATCGCCGCCGCCTTGGGGGCAGACGTCCCGCCACGCGGCATGGCCGGCAAACTGGCCGCGGGGAGCTGACGATATGAGCGCCATCGAACTTGCCGCCGAAAACGGCCAACCCGTGACCGAGGACCTGAGCCAAAGCCCGCTCGCCATCCGTGGCATGACCGTGTCTTACGGCGAACAGCCGGTGATCTTCTCGATCGACATGACGGTCCGCCCCGGCGAGATGACCGCCATCGTCGGGCCCAATGGCGCGGGCAAATCCACCCTGCTCAAGGCCGCGCTCGGCATCGTCAAGCCGCTGTCGGGCCGCGCGCTGATGCATGGCAAGCCGATCGCCGCGCAGATGGACCGCGTCGCCTATGTGCCGCAGCGCGCCAGCGTGGACTGGGATTTCCCGACGCAGGTGCTCGACGTGGTGCTGATGGGGCTTTATCGCGAGCTTGGCCTGCTGCGCCGCGTGCGCGCGCGCCATATCGCCCATGCGATGGATTGCCTGCGCCGCGTCGGGATGGAGGATTTCGCCGAACGCCAGATCGGTCAGCTTTCGGGGGGCCAGCAACAGCGGGTTTTCCTGGCCCGCGCGCTGGCGCAGAAGGCAGACCTTTATCTGCTGGACGAACCCTTCGCCGGGGTCGACGCCGCGACCGAGCGCGCCATCATCGACGTGCTCAAGGCCCTGCGCGACGAAGGCAAGACCGTCGTCGCCGTGCATCACGACCTGTCGACCGTGCCGGCCTATTTCGACAACGTCTTCCTGATCAACCGCCGCCGCATGGGCGAAGGCCCGGTGGCCGAGGTCTTTACCGACGCCGCGCTGCAGGCGACCTATGGCGGCCGTCTTGCGGCCGGGCAGGCGGGCCTGACGGCGGCGGGCTAAGATGCTCGCCGACGCGCTGCTTTTGCAACTGGGCTACAACGCCACGCTGGTGGCGCTGGGGGCGGCGGCGCTTGGGGTGGCCGCCGGGGCCACCGGCACATTCCTCTTTCTGCGCAAGCGCGCGCTGGTGTCGGACGCGGTCAGCCACGCGACCCTGCCGGGTCTGGCGCTGGCGTTTCTCATCATGGTGGCCCTTGGCGGCGACGGGCGGATGCTGGCGGGCCTGCTGCTGGGCTCTGCGGCCTCGGCGCTGGCGGGGCTGGTCTGCGTCAGCTATCTGACGCGCCACACACGGCTGAGCGAGGACGCCGCCATCGGCGCGGTCCTGTCGGTCTTCTTCGGCTTCGGCATCGTTTTGCTGACCGTGATCCAGACCCTGCAATCGGGCCGCCAGGCGGGGCTGGAAAGCTTTCTGCTCGGCTCGACCGCCGGGATGCTGCTGTCGGATGCCCTGCTGATCGCCGGAGGCGGTATCGCGGTGCTGCTGGCAGTGACGGCGCTGCGCCGGCCCATGCTGATGGTCGCCTTCGACCCGGGCTATGCCGAGGTGCAGGGCGTGAACGTGCCCCGCATCGACCTTGCGATCATGGCGCTGGTGATGGCCGTCACGGTCGTGGGGCTCAAGATCGTCGGGCTGATCCTGATCGTGGCGCTGCTGATCATCCCGCCCGTCGCCGCGCGCTTCTGGTCCGACCGGGCCGAACGCGTGGTGCTGATCGCCGGGCTCTTCGGCGGGCTTGCGGGGTATCTCGGCGCCGCGATCTCGGCTGTCGCGCCGGATCTGCCGACCGGCCCGATCATCGTGCTGATCGCCTTCGGGCTGTTCCTGGTCTCGATTCTGTTCACCCCCGGGCGCGGGGTGCTGGCCGGGCTCTACCGCTACCGCCGCTTCCAGCGCGAGGTGCACCTGCGGCAGGGGTTGATGGCGCTAGCCCATGGCCAGCCGGTCTACGAAGGCCTCACCCGCCGCCTGCTGCGCCGCGCCGACTTCCAGCGCGCCGACGGCGTGACCACCGCCGAAGGCCGCGCCGCCGCCTCCGCCGCGCTGCGTGACGAGGCCCGCTGGCAGGCCCTGCGCGCCTCGGACAGGCTGGCGGAACTGGCCGTGCGCGACGACGGGCTGACCCGCATCGACGAGGTGCTGACCCCGGATCAGGTGGCCGAACTGGACCGGCGCCGCGCCGGCCCCAGGGAGGTGCCGGATGGGCTTTGAATTCGTCGCCCTGTCGCTGCCACCGCTGCTGATCGGCCTTTTCGCAGCCGTGGCCTGTGCGCTGCCCGGCAACTTCCTGCTGCTGCGCCGCCAGGCCCTGATCGGCGACGCCATCAGCCATGTGGTGCTGCCCGGCATCGTCGTGGCCTTCCTGCTGACTGGGGCGGTCACCACATGGCCGATGATGATCGGCGCGGGCGCGGCGGCGCTACTGGCAGTGCTGGCGATCGAAGCCATCCGCCGCGCCGGCCGGATCGAGGCCGGGGCCGCCATGGGTGTGGTCTTCACCACGATGTTCGCCGCCGGGGTGCTGCTGCTGGAACAATCCGACACATCCGGCGTGCACCTCGACGTGGAACACGCGCTCTACGGCAACCTGGAAAGCCTGATCTGGCTGGACGCCACCGGCTGGGCCTCACTGCTGGATCCGGCCGCGCTGGCGGGACTGCCCCCGGAATTGCTGCGCATGGCCGCGACGCTGGCGCTGGTGGCGCTGGTGCTGGCGCTGTTCTGGCGGCCGCTCAAGATCTCGACCTTCGATCCCGGCTTCGCCCGGACTTTGGGGCTGCCCGTGGGCGCGCTTGGGCTGATGCTGGTGGCGCTCGCCGCCATGGCCGCCGTCGCCGCCTTCGACGCCGTGGGCTCGATCATCGTCATCGCCATGTTCATCTGCCCGCCCGCCGCCGCCCGGCTGATGACCAACCGTCTGGGCGTGCAGGTTGCGCTGAGCGTGCTCTTCGCCGCCCTGTCGGCGGTCCTGGGCTACGTGCTGGCGGGTTACGGCCCGCTCTGGCTGGGCTCGGCCAACGCCGTGTCCGCCGCAGGCATGATCGCGACGGTCTCCGGCCTGATCCTTGCGGCTGGCGCGCTGGCGGGGCCGCACAGGCGCGCCTGATCCCTTCTTCTTGGCAAAAATACTCACGCCGCGCCCTCCGCCCCGGGCACCCCGCCGGAATAACAGCGCCCCCGGACAAACACCGCCAACAGGACTCGAAAGTAGAACAAAAATAGAACATAGTGACTCGTCATGTTTGCCGAACTGTCGATCACCTCGAACTTCACCTTCCTCACCGGGGCCTCCCACCCCGAGGAATACGCCGAGCGGGCTGCCCTGATCGGCCTGCCCGCCATCGCCATTGCGGACGAGAACTCGGTCGCGGGCATCGTGCGCGCCTGGACCCGGACCCGCGACATCGCCCGGCAGGCCGCCGAACGTACCGAGGCCGAGGCGCGCGACGGCCCCATCGGCCCGCCCTGCCCCCACGGCATCGCCAGGCCGCCCTCCCCCGATATCCGCAACGTGCCCCGGCTGATCCCCGCCGCAAGGCTGGTCTTTGCCGAAGGCATCCAGATCACCGCGCTGGCCGCCACCCGCGAGGGCTGGGCCCGGCTCTGCCGGCTGATTTCCAAGGGGCGGCTCCGGGCGGCCAAGGGCCAGTGCGATCTGCGCCTGGACGACCTGATTTCGGGCGCGGACGGGCTCGAGCTGCTCCTCCACGGCCCGCCAGAGGCACCGCCGGCGACGCCCGGCGCGGGCAAGTGGTACGCATATGCGCGACGGCTGACGCGCCGCTTTCCCGGGCAGGTGCATCTGCTGCTCTGCCCGCGCTACGACGGCGGCGACGGGGCCCGCTTCGACCGTCTGGCGCAGGTGGCCGCCGAACTCGGCATCCCGACCCTGGCCAGCGCCGCGCCGCGCATGCATCACGGCCGCCGCCGCCGGCTGGCCGACGTGCTGAGCGCGATCCGGCAGGGAACCCGCGTCGACCGGCTGGGCCGCGCGGCGCTGGCCAACGGCGAACAGCGCCTGCGCAGCGGGCCCGAGATGCGCGCGCTGATGCCCGGGCACGAGGCCGCCATCGACCGCAGCCTCGCGCTGATCGACAGATGCACCTTCGATCTGGGCCAGCTGCGCTATGAATACCCCTCCGAGATCACGGCCGATGAAACCGCCACCCAGCGGCTGTCGCGCCTGGCGCACGAGGGGCTCAACTGGCGCTACCCGCAGGGCGCGCCCGACAAGGTGCGCCGCCTGCTGCAGCACGAACTCGCCCTCATCGCCAAGCTGAAATACGAGCCCTATTTCCTCACCGTCCGCGACGTGGTCGCCTTTGCCCGCGATCGGGGCATCCTCTGCCAGGGCCGCGGATCGGCGGCCAATTCGGTGGTCTGCTATTGCCTCCGCGTCACCTCCGTCTCCCCCGAGATCGGCACCATGGTGTTCGAACGTTTCGTGTCCGAGGCCCGCGACGAGCCGCCCGACATCGACGTCGATTTCGAACACGAGCGCCGCGAAGAGGTGATCCAGCACATCTACGACCGCTACGGCCGGCACCGCGCGGGCCTCTGCGCCACGGTGATCCACTATCGCGGCAAGCGCGCCATCCGCGAGGTCGGCGCGGCCATGGGGCTGAGCCAGGACACCATCGGCGCGCTGTCCTCGCAGCTCTGGGGGTTCTTCAGCACCAACGGGCTGGAAGATCAGCGCATGCGCGAGATCGGGCTCGACCCGAACGACCGGCGGCTGCGGCTGACGATGGAGCTGATCTTCGAGATCATCGGCTTCCCCCGCCACCTCAGCCAGCATGTCGGCGGCTTCATCATCACCGAAGGGCGGCTGGACGAGCTGGTGCCGATCGAGAACGCCACGATGGAGGACCGCACCGTAATCTGCTGGGACAAGGACGATATCGACAGCCTCGGCATCCTCAAGATCGACGTGCTGGCGCTGGGGATGCTGACCTGCATCCGCAAGGCCTTTGATCTGCTGAAGCAGCACCACGGCCAGAGCCACACGCTGGCCACGCTGCCGCCTGAGGATCCGCGCGTCTACGACATGCTGTGCCGCGCCGACACCATCGGGGTCTTTCAGGTCGAAAGCCGTGCGCAGATGAACTTTCTGCCGCGCATGCGGCCGCGCTGTTTCTACGATCTGGTGATCGAGGTCGCCATCATCCGACCCGGCCCGATCCAGGGCGACATGGTGCATCCCTATATCCGCCGCCGCAACGGCGAGGAAAAGGTCGAGTTTCCCTCGGACGACCTAGGCCAGGTGCTGGGCAAGACGCTGGGGGTGCCGCTGTTTCAGGAGCAGGCGATGCAGATCGCCATCACCGGCGCGGGCTTCACCCCGACCGAGGCCGACCGGCTGCGCCGCAGCCTCGCCACCTTCAAGAAACACGGCAGCGTCAGCGAATTCCGCGGCCGGTTTCTGAAGGGCATGGCGCGGAACGGCTATGATGCGGAGTTCGCCGAGCGCTGTTTCAGCCAGATCGAGGGCTTCGGGTCCTATGGCTTTCCGGAATCCCATGCCGCCAGCTTTGCGCTGCTGGTCTATGCGTCGAGCTGGCTCAAGCATCACCACCCGGGCCTCTTCGCCTGCGCGCTGCTGAACTCCCAGCCCATGGGCTTCTACGCCCCCGCCCAGATCGTGCGCGACACGCGCGAACATGGGGTCACCGTGCGCCCGGTCTGCGTCAACGCCAGTTTCTGGGACAACGTTATGGAGCCCGATGGCCACGGCGGGCTGGCCCTGCGGATGGGGTTCCGCCAGATCAAGGGGCTGAGCGAAGAGGACGCCAGCTGGCTGACCGCCGCGCGCGGCAACGGCTATGGATCGGTGCGCGACGTCTGGCGCAAGGCGGGGCTGGGCCCCGCCACGCTGACCCGGCTGGCCGAGGCGGACGCCTTTCGCGATCTGGGCCTTGCCCGCCGCGACGCGCTGTGGGAGGCCAAGGCGCTGGCGTCGGACAAGCCCCTGCCGCTCTTTGCCGGGGATATCGACGGCGAGATCATCGACGAACCCGCCGCCCACCTGCCCGCCATGACCGAAGGCGAAGAGGTGGTCGAGGATTACGTCGCCCTGCGCCTGACCCTGCGGCGGCATCCGGTCGCGCTCTTGCGGCATGTGCTGACGCCCGGGGCGGGCGGTGCCGGGGCGGGCGGTGCCGGGGGCGCTGCCCCCGCCGATCGAAGATCGGCTCCCCCGGGATATTTGGGGATCAGTGAAACGAGGGGGCGGAAGAAAGCCGCCACGGGTGCGAAAGGCCCCCGCCGGCAGTTTCCGGTTCCCGAGACCCGCGCCGCGCCGGATTAGGCGACGGGGGCCGGAAAGGCCTTTGCGAAGGCGCGGTCGCCCGGGGGCGTGAAGCGGATCACCCGACTGTCCGGATCGCGCCGCGCCCAGCCGGTTTCGAACATCCGTTGCAGAAAGGCGCGGCCCAGCGAGCCTGCCAGATGCGTGCGCCGCTCGGACCAGTCGAGGCAGGCCCGGCAGAGCGGCGCGCGGTTGCGGCGCAGCGCGTCGAGGTCGACCCCGAAACCCGCCGCGAAGTCCTCGCCCTCCGGGGTCAGGGCGACGCGGTCGGCCTCGGCCGTCAGGATGCCGCGCGCGATCAGGCTGTCGAACATCTGCACGCCGCGATCCCCGGCCAGGTGGTTGTAGCAAATCCGGGCGCGGCGCAGATCGGCGTCGCGCGGACCGGTGCGGGTGCGCAGGTGGCCACTGCCCGCCGAGAGCCCCATCAGCGCCTCGAGCACCCCGGCCACAGCATCAGAGCCCAGTGTGACGTATTTGTGCCGCCCCTGTTTGCAAATCCGCACAAGCTCGCCCGCCTCGAGCCGCGCCAGATGCGCGCTGGCGGTCTGCGGCGTGATCCCGGCCTCGGTCGCGAGTTCCGCAGCCGTCAGCGCCTTGCCGCCCATCAGCGCCGTCAGGATGTTCGCGCGCGCCGGATCGCCGATCAGCGCGGCCACGCGGGCAATGTCGGGTCCGTCTTTCATAGTTCGATACTGAACGAAGCATTCGCCGCGGTCAATGCCGTAGCAAGGCAAAGTCAACACACAGGAGACCCCATGCTGACCGGCATCATCCGCTACCAGATCGACCCGACGAAAAAGGCGCAGTTCGAACGCTACGCCCGCAATTGGGGCCAGGCGATCCCGCGCTGCGGCGCCGATCTTGTGGGGTATTTCGCGCCGCATGAGGGGTCCTCGACGCTGGCCTACGGCATCTACAATATCGACAGCCTCGCCGCCTACGAGACCTACCGCGCACGGCTGGCCGCCGACCCGCTGGGGCAGGAAAACTATGCCTTCGCCCAGGCCGAAAAGTTCCTCTTGCGCGAGGACCGGACGTTTCTGAAACTCGCCTCGACACCACACGGGACAAAATCATGATCGCCATCATCTTCGAAGTCATCCCCGCCGAGGGGCGCAAGGCCGAATACCTCGACATCGCCGCCGAAATGCGGCCCATGGTCGAAGAGGTCGAGGGGTTCATCAGCGTCGAGCGGTTCCAGAGCCTGACCAATCCCGGCAAGCTTTTGTCGCTGAGCTTTTTCGAGGACGAGGACGCGGTGATCCGCTGGCGCAAGCTGGCGGCACACCGGCGGGCGCAATCCAAGGGGCGAAACGGCGTCTTCAGCGATTACCGGCTGAAGGTGTGCCACGTCATGCGCGATTACGGCATGTTCGACCGCGCCGAGGCGCCCGAGGACAGCGTCGCCTGCCACGGCTGACGCCGTCGTTGCACGCGAAGGAGCGCCATGCTAGCCGCGAGCCGCAGCCATCCCGGGTCCGACATGTTCCGCCAAGACGGTTTTCTCATCCACTCCGCGGCCCCGCCCGAGGCTGGGCTGGCCTTTGACGGCTACGCCTTTGCCGGGGCCGATTTCATCGTCGGAGAGGCCGGATTGCGCGACTGGCAGGCGGCGGGCCACGGCCCGCTGCCGTGGCATTGCGACGGTGTCTACATCCTGATGCGGCAGGCCGAGGGGCAGATCGGCGTCAGTTCGGATGCGGCGGGGTACCGGCATCTGTTCTACTACGCCGAGGACGGCCATTGGGCGGTGGGGGAGTCCTTTATCGCGCTGGTCGAACACCTGCGCGCTCAGGGCCTGCCACTGACCGAGGACAAGGCCCATTCGGCCGCCTTCCTGTCGCGCAAGCAATTGTTCCAGCAGCTGACCACGCGGCACACACCCGTGCGCGAAATCCGCCTGCTGGGCCGTGACGAGCGGATCGAGATCGCCGATAGTCGGCTGCAGGTCCGGCGGGAAGCGCGTAAGGCCGGGGCGGATTACCCGGCGGCGCTGGCGGACTTTCTGAACACCTGGCTGTCGCGCTTTATGACGCTGCAGGCGCGGCCCGAGCGGCGGCTCTTCTTCCATTTGTCCGGCGGGGTCGACAGTCGGGCGGTTTCGGCCTTTTACGTCTATCTGCGGGATCGTTTCGGGCTGAGCGACCGCGTGACCTTGCGCAGTCTCGACGATCCCGCCCATACCGAGGACCACCGCGTCGTGACGCAGCTGGCCGAGGCGCTGAATCTGGGCGTGAACGATCTGCCGATGCGGCCTGTCATCCCGCTGAGCGCGGAGGCGTCGCTCGCGCTTTGGAAACGGCACTCCGCCGGGGCCTATTCGCCCGTGCGCCTGCCCAGGCGGCGGTTCGATCCGCGCGATCTGCATATCACCGGGCACGGCGGCGGCGGCTACAAACGGCCGCTGACCGCGCGCGAGACCAAGGCGTTCCTTGACCGGATGCGGCAGGCCTATGGCTATTTCGGGCATGGCGACCGGGCCCGCTGGATGGCGGATTTCGAGGCAGAGCTGGCCGATCTAGGCCAGCAGGTTTCCGACTCCGGGGATATCTACAACCTCTTCGGGCGGGTCAGCCGGTCGCGCTTTCACAGCGGGCAGGCGGCCACTTACAAGACGCAGATCAGCCCCTTCGACAGCCTGCTCGCCGAGGCCGCCGCCGATGCGCGCCCGCCGGAGGCACGGCTGCGGTTGCAGTTTCATTACGACGTGTTGGCCAGCCTTGCGCCGGCGTTGCTGGAGCTGCCCTTCGACGATCCGCGCAAGTCGCCCGGAGCCGACAATCTGGCGGCGCTGACGCGGGTCGAGGGCCTGGCCCCGCGCCCCGGCGCGGTCTACGGGGCTTTCACGGTCCCGGAGGCCGAGGAGGTGGACGAAACCGACCCGTTACGCGTTCTGGCCGAAGAAGTGCGGGCCAACCTCGGCGATCTGCCCAAGGCGCGGGTGACGTGGCTTTTCCGCTGGCGGCTGAACCGCATCCTGCGCGGGATCGCGCGGGGGCGGCGCGCCGATCCGGTGACGCTCCGCCATCTGCACGCGGCTTGGCTGCTGATCCGGCTGCGGCAGGCGGGCGTGACGCCCGACGCCTGACCCGTCAGACGCCCGCGTCGACGATCGCCTGGGCCAGGATCGGCACCGAGGTCTTGTTCAGCCCCGCGATGTTCAGGCGCGAATCCCCGACCATGTAGATGCCGTGATCCACCCGCATCTTTTCGACCTGTTCCGGCGTCGCCCCAAGGCGCGAGAACATGCCACGGTGCTGCGCAATAAAGCCAAAGCGGTCGGACCCGGACAGCCGCTGCAGTTCCGACGCCAGCTGTTCGCGCAGCGTCAGCATCAGCTTGCGCATGTCCTCGACCTCGGCCTGCCAATCGGCGCGCAGGGCGTCGTCGTTGAGGATCATCGTCACCAGCCGCGCGCCATGGTCGGGCGGAAAGCTGAAGTTCTGGCGGTTGAGGTAATTCAGCGTGCCCTGGTTGAGCTTTTGCGCGCCCGCGTCCTGCGACACGGCCATCAGGATGCCGGTGCGTTCGCGGTAGATGCCGAAGTTCTTGGAACAGCTCGCCGCGATCAGGCATTCCGGCAGGGACGAGGCAATGAGCCGGGTCGCGGCGGCGTCATCCTCGAGCCCGTCGCCGAAGCCCTGGTAGGCGATGTCGATCATCGGGGTTGCGCCGGTCTTTTGCAGGCTGGCCACGACCTCTTTCCACTGCGTGATGTTCAGGTTCGCGCCGGTCGGGTTGTGGCAGCAGCCGTGCAGCAGCACCACGTCGCCTTTTCTGGCCTGACCGATGTCCTCGAGCATCGCATCGAAGGCGACGCCGCGGGTGTCGTCGTCGAAATAGCGGTAAGGCACCATTTCGATGCCCATATGCTTGAGGATCGACAGGTGGTTCGGCCAGGTCGGGTCGCTGACGAAGACGCGCGCGCCGGGGTTGGCCTGACGGATCAGGTCGAAGCCCTGACGCACCGCGCCGGTGCCGCCGGGCTGCGCCGCCGCCGCCACATTGGCGCGCGGCACGGCATCGCCCAGCACCAGCCGGATCATGGCGTCGCCAAAGGCCGGATCACCGGCCAGGCCGGTGTAGGACTTGGTCGTCTCGGCCTGCCAGAGCTGCTGCTCGGCGGTCTTGATCGCGCGCATGATCGGGGTGTTGCCCGAGGCATCCTTGTAGACCCCTACGCCGAGGTCGATTTTCTGCTCGCGCGGGTCCTCCTTGAATGCCTGCATCAGCATCAGGATCTTGTCGGCGGGTTGCTCTTTCAGGGTCTCGAACATCAGTCTTCTCCGGTGGCGACGGGCAGCGTGGGGAAGGCGCCCCATTCGCTCCAGGACCCGTCATAAAGGGAATGGTCGGTCTTGCCCAAACGCTCAAGCGCAAGGGACAGGATCGCGGCGGTCACGCCGGATCCGCAGGTGGTGATGGCGGGCTTGGACAGATCGACGCCAGCGGCCTCGAAAATGGCGCGCAGGTCGTCTGTGTCCTTCATGGTGCCAACGTCGTTGAAGAGGCTGTCATAGGGCACGTTCTTCGAGCCCGGGATGTGACCGGCGCGCAGGCCCTCGCGCGGCTCGGGCGCCTCGCCCCGGAACCGCGCGGCAGAGCGCGCGTCGATGATTTCGGCATTGCGC
Organism: Aestuariicoccus sp. MJ-SS9; assembly: GCF_032586235.1. Lineage (NCBI taxonomy): Bacteria > Pseudomonadati > Pseudomonadota > Alphaproteobacteria > Rhodobacterales > Paracoccaceae > Aestuariicoccus > Aestuariicoccus sp. MJ-SS9. The sequence goes on along the minus strand of NZ_JAWHTD010000002.1, from coordinate 150,300 downwards.
AGTTTAGAGGCCTGGCTGACCTGGGTCACGTCGCGCACAAGCTGGTTCTGGCGGCGCACCGTCATGTGCCGGTCACGCACCACCGGCGGCAGATCCTCGGTTTCGCGGCCCTCGGCGATCCACTTGGGCAGGCCACCGTCCAGGACGGCGATGTCCTGCTGCCCCATCAGCCGGAAGAGCCACCAGACCCGGGCCGCCGAAAACATCCCCGCGCCGTCATAGACGACGACCTGATGGCCGTCCCCCACCCCCATGGCGCGCAGGCGCGACATGAATTTCTCGATCGGCGGGGCCATATGCGGCAGGTCCGAGCGGCTGTCGCTGATATCGTCGATGTCGAAATAGCGCGCACCGGGGATATGCGCCTCTTGATATTCGGCGCGCCCGTCGCGGCCCATGTCCGGCAGATACCAGCTGGCGTCGAGAATGCGCAGATCGGGATCCCTGAGATGCCGCGCCAGCCAGTCGGTCGAGACCAGCGTTTTGGGATCGTCTTGCAGCATCGGCACCCCCGGGACAGCGTGGATTACGCCGATGTCCATAAGGGTCAATGGCCTCACTGACAAGGGCTGCGGCCGTTTGCACTGTGACCGGGCGCAGGTACGGCTCGCCGCCTCAGCCGCCCTGCTTGAGCAGCCGCTGCTTTTGCCGGTTCCAGTCGCGCTTGGCCTCGCTCTCGCGCTTGTCGACGGTCTTCTTGCCCTTGGCGATGCCGATCTTCAGCTTGGCGATGCCCTTGTGGTTGAAATAAAGCACCAGCGGGACCAGCGTCATGCCCTTGCGCTGCGTGTCGTTCCAGAGCCGCGCCAGTTCTTTCTTGCTGACCAGCAGCTTGCGGCGGCGGCGCTCCTCGTGGCCGAACATGGCGCGCTCGTAGGGCGCTATGTAGGAATTGACCAGCCAAAGCTCGCCGTTTTCTACGGCGGCATAGCTCTCGGCGATGTTCGACGGGTTCTCGCGCAGGGATTTGACCTCGGAGCCCTGCAACAGGATCCCGCATTCGAGATCGTCCTCGATCGCGTAATCATACCGCGCGCGCCGGTTCTCGGCGATTACCTTGTAGTTGGGGTTGTCGGGTTTCTTGGCCATGGGCGGGACAGATAATCATTCCCGGCGCCCACGTCCATCACCCGCGCCGCAATCTTGAGAAAGATTGCGGACCGATTTTTTGCCAAAAAATCGGCCCCGCCTAGCTGCCGCGGTAGGTCGAATACCCATAGGGCGACAAAAGCAGAGGCACATGGTAATGCGCCTCGGCATCGGCCATGCCGAACCGGATCGGCACCTGGTCCAGAAACAGCGGATCCTCACCCGCCTGCCCGGTGGCGCGCAGATAGTCGCCAACGAAAAAGACCAGCTCGTACTGTCCGGTCCTGAACGCGTCTTTCGGCAGAATCGGCGCATCGGTACGTCCGTCCGCATTGGTCACCGTCTCTGCGATCTTGCGATGAGAATTGCCCGAGACGCGGTAGAGCACGACGGGTATCCCTTCCGCCGGGCAGCCGCGCGCGGTGTCCAGCACATGGGTGGTGAGATATCCTTCGGACATGGCGATCGCTCCTTTTTGCGGCACAGACTACAGTTTTCGCTGAAAACCGCGCCCTGCCAAGCGCGCGAAGGTCTTTTCGGAAAATCCTGATAATGGGCGCGCATTTTATGGATTAGAAAGACAGCCAAACAATGGAAAGTCGCAAATGCCCCGTTACCCCCGCGATATGATCGGCCACGGCCCCACCCCGCCGCATCCGCATTGGCCCGGCGACGCCAGGATCGCCGTGCAATTCGTCCTGAACTACGAAGAGGGCGGCGAGAACAACATCCTGCACGGCGACGCCGCGTCCGAGGCCTTTCTGTCGGACATCCCCGGCGCTGCACCCTGGCCGGGCCAACGCCACTGGAACATGGAATCGATCTATGAATACGGCGCGCGCGCCGGGTTCTGGCGGCTGCACCGCCTCTTCACCGCCGCCGGCATCCCGCTGACGATCTACGGCGTCGCCTCGGCGCTGGCCCGCAGCCCCGAACAGGTCGAGGCGATGAAGGACGCCGGATGGGAGATCGCCAGCCACGGCCTGAAATGGGTCGAACACAAGGACATGCCCGAGGATCAGGAACGCGCCGCCATCGCCGAGGCGATCCGCCTGCATACCGAGGTCGTGGGCGAGGCCCCGCGCGGCTGGTACACCGGGCGCTGCTCGGAAAACACCGTGCGGCTGACCGCGGAAACCGGGCAGTTCGCCTACGTATCCGACACCTACGACGACGATCTGCCCTACTGGCTGCCCGTGGGCGACGGCCACCAGCTGATCATCCCATACACGCTCGAGGCCAACGACATGCGTTTCGCCACCAGCCCCGGCTGGATCGAGGGCGAGCAGTTCTTCACCTACCTGCGCGATGCATTCGACACGCTTTATGCCGAGGGCGCGGCCGGCGCGCCCAAGATGATGAGCATCGGCCTGCATTGCCGCCTGATCGGCCGTCCGGGCAAGATCGCCGGGCTGAAACGCTTCATCGACCATATCCAGGCGCACGATGGCCTCTGGTGCCCTCGCCGCATCGACATCGCCGAGCATTGGGCGCGCACCCACCCCGCCCCGGCCGTCGGGCCGCGGCCGCACTGCATGGACCGCGCGGCCTTCGTCCAGGCCTTCGGCTCGGTGTACGAACATTCCCCCTGGGTCGCCGAACGCGCGCATCATCTCGAACTGGGCCCCGCCCACGACCGCCCCGCGGGACTGGCCAACGCCCTCGCTCGGGTCTTCCGCACCGCCAGCCACGACGAACGCCTCGGCGTTCTCAGGGCGCACCCGGATCTGGCCGGCAAACTGGCGGCGGCCAAACGCCTCACCGCCGAGTCGACGCAGGAACAGGCCAGCGCCGGGCTCGACGCGCTGACCGACGCCGAACGCGCCCGCTTCACCGAGCTGAACGCATCCTACGTCGCCAAGCACGGCTTTCCTTTCATCATCGCCGTGCGCGACCACGACAAGGCCTCGATCCTCGCCGCCTTCGAGACCCGCGTCGCCAACGACACCGACACCGAATTCGCCGAGGCCTGCCGCCAGGTCGAACGCATCGCACGGCTCAGACTGGAGGATATGCTGTGAAAGACCTGCTCGACCTGATCGGCGCGACCTACGCCTTCCCGCCCGGCGGCCTGCCCGACCAGTCCGTCGACCCCGACGGCGCCGCCATCTTCACCGAAGCCTACGCCCTGCTGCCCGCGGGTACGATGCGCGACATCGTGACCTCGCTCTTGCCGGGCTGGCACGGCACACGCGCCTGGATCATCGCCCGCCCGATGACCGGCTTTGCCGAGACCTTCGCCCAATACGCGGTCGAAGTCGCCCCCGGCGGAGGCTCCGTCACCCCCGAACCCGACCCCGGGGCGCAGGCGATCCTCTTCGTGGCCGAAGGCGAAATGAACCTGCAATACGACGGCCTGTCCCATGCGCTGTCGACAGGCGGCTACGCCTATATCCCGCCCGGCACCGCCTGGCGTTTGTCGAACCCGGGTCACGCGCCGCTGCGGTTCCACTGGATCCGCAAGCGCTGGCAGCCGGCCGCGGGCGTGGACACCCCCGACGCCTTCGTCACCAGCGACGCCGCCGAGCCGATCCGCTGGATGCCCGGCACCGACAAATGGGGCACCACGCGCTTCGCCGATCCCGAGGATATCCGCCACGATTGCCACGGCAATATCGTCACCCTCCTGCCCGGCGGGCGCATCCCGTTTGCAGAAACCCACGTGATGGAACACGGGCTGTATGTCCTGCAGGGCACGGCAAAATACCTTCTGAACAAGGATTGGGTCGAGGTCGGCCCCGGCGATTTCATGTGGCTGCGCGCCTTCTGCCCGCAAGCCTGCATCGCCACCGGGGACGAACCGTTCCGCTACCTTCTCTACAAGGATGTGAACCGCCATCCTGCCCTGGCCGTGTGATGTTTCATCTGGTCATAAATATCCCGGGGGTGTGGGGGCTGGCCCCCACTGAAACCTGCGTGTGGGTGCTGGCCCCCACTCCGACGACAAGCATCCGCGGGGCCGTCGTCTGATGCCCGTACTCAAGACGAAACCCCTCACCGCCGCCGCCTTCGCCCCGTTCGGCGACGTGCTCGACACCGCGGGCGATCCGGACAAGCTGATCAACCAGGGGCTCTGCGGGCGTTATCACGACCGCGCGCGGCTCGACTTCGGGCCTGGCGGGCGCGCGGGCATCAGCCTCTTCGACGCCGAACCGCGCCGCCTGCCGTACCGGCTCGAGATGGTCGAGCGCCACCCCGACGGCAGCCAGGCCTTTCTGCCGATGCATCGGAACGCGTGGCTGGTGATCGTCGCCGAACCCGGCCCTGTCCCCGGCAGGGTCCACGCCTTCACCGCAGCGCCCGGGCAAGGGGTCAACCTGCATCGCGGCACCTGGCACGGGGTGCTGACGCCTTTGCACGCGCCGGGCCTCTTCGCGGTGATCGACCGGATCGGCGACACGCCCAACATCGAAGAACACTGGCTGAAAGACCCTATCGACATCCATTGACGCCAAGGCCCGCGCCAGAACGGGCCCGCCCCAACCCGACAGACAGAGGGATACGACCATGAATGACACAAGCATCGGATCGCCGCAGCAGCTGCGCGATCCCAACTACACCCCGCCGCTGGCAAAGGCCGTGCCCCTGGGCATCCAGCACGTTCTGGCGATGTTCATCAGCAACGTGACGCCGGCGATCATCGTCTGCGGCGCGGCGGGCTTCGGCTTTGGCTCGAAAAGCCCCGACTTCCCGCAGATGATCTACATGATCCAGATGTCGATGTTCTTTGCCGGCATCGCCACGTTGATCCAGACCATCGGCATCGGGCCCGTGGGCGCGAAGCTTCCGATCGTGCAGGGCACGTCGTTCGCCTTTATCCCGATCATGATCCCTCTGGTGGCCGGCAAGGGCGTCGACGCCATCGCCGTGCTGATGGGAGGCATCCTGGTCGGCGGGCTCTTCCATGCGTTTCTCGGTCTTTTCATCGGACGGCTGCGCTTTGCCCTGCCGCCGCTGGTCACCGGCCTTGTGGTCACGATGATCGGTCTGGCGCTGGTCAAGGTCGGCATCCAGTATGCCGCGGGCGGTGTGCCCGCCATCGGCACCGAGGAATACGGCAGCCTCCAGAACTGGACCGTCGCTGGCGTCGTGATCGTCGTGACGCTGGCGCTGAAATTCTACACCAAGGGCATGTTGTCGGTCTCGGCGGTGCTGCTGGGCCTTCTGGCGGGCTATGTGGTGGCCTTCCTCATGGGCATGGTCAGTTTCGGCAACGTCGGCCGCGCGGCCCCCTTCGCCCTGCCCAACCCGCTGCATTTCGGGCTCGAATTCAGCGTCGCCGCGATCATCGGCTTCTGCCTGATGTCCTTCGTGTCGGCGGTGGAAACCGTGGGCGACGTCAGCGGCATCACCAAGGGCGGCGCGGGCCGCGAGGCCACCGACACCGAAATCCAGGGCGCGACCTTCGCCGACGGTCTGGGCACGGCGGTTTCGGGTCTCTTCGGCGCGCTGCCCAACACGTCCTTCAGCCAGAACGTCGGCCTGATCGCCATGACCGGGGTGATGTCGCGCCACGTCGTCACCATCGGCGCGCTGTTCCTGATCCTCTGCGGGCTGGTGCCCAAGGTGGGCGCGATCATCTCGACCGTGCCGATCGAGGTGCTGGGCGGCGGCGTCATCGTCATGTTCGGCATGGTCGTGGCGGCCGGTATCTCGATGCTGTCGGACGTGAACTGGAACCGGCGCAACATGGTGATCTTCGCGATTGCCCTGTCGCTGGGGCTGGGGCTGCAGCTGGAGCCCGGCGCGCTTCAGTACCTGCCCGGCACGATCAAGGTACTGGCCACGTCGGGCATCCTGCCGGCGGCCTTCATCGCCATCGTGCTGAACCTCGTGCTGCCCGAAGAGCTGGCCGCCGAGGCGACCGAGGAAGTGACCGGCGGGCTGGCCGGGCACGGCAAAGGCTCGCTGCCCGGCGAATAAGGATAGCCACTCACGGCCAGACCCCCGTCCGCACTGCGGCCGGGGGTCTTTTCTTGTGAGGATAGCAATGGACAGAGGCCCGGCCTCTGGTAGGCTTCCGCCATATTCGCGCCGGAGACCCCGCCATGAAAGACGACAACTTCCTCAAGGAACACAACGCCCGCCGGCTGTGGCATCCCATGGGCCACCCGCGCGAAGTGATGGAGAACCCGCCCAAGATAATCACCGGGGCCAAGGGCGTGCGGATTACCGACATCGACGGACACAGCGTCGTCGATGCAGTGGGTGGGCTCTGGTGCGTGAACCTGGGCTATTCGAACGACGCGGTCAAAGAGGCCATCGCCCGACAGCTTCACGACCTGCCCTATTGCTCGGGCTTCGCGGGCAGCACCAATCCGGCGGCGATTGAGGCGTCGGTCGCGGTGCGCGATTTCTTTGCCGAGGACGGGATCGAACGGGTGTTCTTTACCTCGGGCGGGTCCGATTCGGTCGAGACCTGCCTGCGGCTGGCGCGGCAATACCACCGGCTGCGCGGCGAACCGGGACGGACCAAGTTCCTCAGCCTCAAGAGAGGATACCACGGCACCCATTTCGGCGGCGCCTCGGTCAACGGCAACAACCGGTTCCGGATCAATTACGAACCGCTCCTGCCCGGTTGCTTCCACCTGCCCGCCCCCTGCACCTACCGCAATCCGTTTGATGAGAGCGACCCGGCCGCACTGGCGCAAAAGATCGCCGCCGCGATGGAGGACGAGATCGCCTTTCAGGGACCCGGCAGCATCGCCGCCTTCATCATGGAGCCGATCCTCGGCGCGGGCGGCGTGCTCGTTCCGCACGAAAGCTTCATGCCGCTGATGCGCGAAATCTGCGACCGGCACGGGATCCTGATGATCGCGGACGAGGTGATCTGCGGCTTCGGCCGCACCGGCGACTGGACAGGATCGCGCCACTGGGGCGTGAAACCCGACCTGATGAGCTGCGCCAAGGGCATCACCTCGGCCTATTTCCCGGTCGGGGCCGCGCTGATTTCGGGCAAGGTGGCCGAGGTCTTTGAAAGCTCGGGCGCGGACGGCGCGATCTTTCACGGCTACACCTATTCGGCGCATCCCGTGGGCGCGGCGGCGGTGGTGGCGTGCCTGTCGGAAACGCTCCGGCTGGACACGAAATCCAACGCCGGGCCGCGCGGAACGCAGCTTTTCGAGGGCGTGCGGAAACTGGCCGAAAAGCATGACATCATCGGCGATGTGCGCGGCGGGCACGGGCTGATGACCGGAATCGAGATCGTGTCGGACAAGGCCGCCAAGACGCCGATGGACGCCGAAACCATGCAACGCATCCACGAGGCCACCTACGAGGCCGGCGCGATGGTGCGGCTGGGAATGCACAACATCCTGATGTCGCCGCCACTGACGATCACCGAGGCCGAGGTGGATGCGATCCTGAACGCCCTCGACGCCGGATTTTCAGCCGTCTGACGGGGCTGCTCCTCGGTCCCTTGCGGGCCCTCCTCGCGAGGACGCCCGCAAGGGCGGAGGAGCGGCTCCCAAGAAAAAAGAGCCGGGAATGTCCCGGCTCTTTTCGCGTTGCATCCGAAATAGTTCAGACGAACTTTTTAATCTCGCCCGATTTCAGCCGCGACCAGTAGCTGTCCAGTTCGCGCCGCACGATCGGCATCAGGACGTAAAGCCCGATGATGTTGACCACGGCCATGGCGAAGATCGCCGCATCCGAGAAGTCGATGACCGGCCCGAGGCTCGCCGCCGCGCCGATGACGACGAAGAGGCAGAAGATCAGCTTGAAAACCAGCTCGGTCGTCTTGCCCTCGCCGAAGAGGTAGGTCCAGGCTTTCAGCCCGTAGTACGACCACGAGATCATCGTCGAGAAGGCGAACAGGATCACCGCCAGCGCCAGGATGTACTTGAACCCGCCGATGGACGACGAGAACGCCGCCGAGGTCAGCGCCACACCAGAGGTGTCGCCCACCGTGGCAATCGCGGTTCCCGCCTCGTTCAACATGTAATTCCCGGTCTCCGGATCGCTGATCAGCTGCCCGGTGATGATGATCACCAGCGCCGTCATCGTACAGACGATCACGGTGTCGATCAGCGGCTCGAGCAGCGACACGAAGCCTTCGGTGATCGGCTCTTTCGTGCGCACGGCCGAGTGGGCGATGGCCGCCGACCCGACACCGGCCTCGTTCGAGAACGCGGCCCGCTTGAACCCCTGGATCAGCGCCCCGACGAAACCGCCCGCGACGCCCAGCCCGGTGAAGGCGCCTTCGAAGATCTGGCCAAAGGCCCAGCCGATCTTGTCGTAGTTGATCAGGATGATGATCAGCGCGGTGCCGACATACAGGATCCCCATGATCGGGACGACCTTTTCGGTCACCCTTGCGATGGATTTCAGGCCGCCGACGATCACCGCAAAGACCACGCCGGCAAAGACGACGCCGGTAATCCAGCCCGGGTAATCGCCCAGAACGTTGGTCAGCTGCGCATGGGCCTGGTTGGCCTGGAACATGTTGCCGCCGCCCAGCGCGCCGAGGATACAGAAGATCGAGAACATCACCGCGAGGATCTTGCCGCCGAAGACGCCGCGCTCGGTGAAGCCCTTGGTCAGATAATACATCGGCCCGCCGGAAACGGTGCCGTCCTCGTATTCGTTGCGGTATTTCACGCCCAGCGTACATTCGGTGAACTTGGACGCCATGCCCATCAGACCCGCGAGGATCATCCAGAACGTGGCCCCCGGCCCGCCGATGCCGATGGCCACCGCCACGCCGGCAATGTTGCCAAGCCCCACCGTACCCGAAAGCGCCGTCGCCAGCGCCTGGAAGTGGCTGACCTCGCCAGCGTCATTGGGATCGGAGTAATCGCCCTTCACCAGTGAGATGGCATGGCCGAAGGCGCGGAACTGGATCACCCCGAAATAGACGGTAAAGATCGTCGCCGCGACCACCAGCCAGCCCACGATCCATGGAAAGGACGTGCCGGGAAAGTTGGAAAAGATCAGCGAAACGAACCAGCCGGTGCTGTTGGCAAAGACCTGATTGACCGTTTCGTCGATGGATTGCGCGAAGGCCGCGCCCGGGGCGATGCTGCCCAAGGCGGCGCCCGCCACCAGAAAATTCTTCATTGTCATTGATTTGTATCCCTGTTCACTCTGCATCACGGCACAACGGTGCAGGGCACCGGCGCGCCCTGGACCAGCGATCCGGCGGTCGAGCCGAAGACCCGCGCGGCAATGCCGCCATCGCCATCGCGTCCCACGACCATCTGTGTCGCCTCTGTTTCGCGCGCGATGTCGCAGAGTACCTTGGCGATATGGCCGTAGCGAATGACCGAGGTGACCTCGATCCCGCTGGCGTCGATGGCCGCGAGGGCCGGTTTGATCAGGTGGCTTTCCGCGCGTTCCAGCTCTTCCTTACGGCGCTTGTGCCGTTCCTCGAGCTCTTCCGGCGTCAGAAACGAATATGCGGACCATTCCAGCACATGGGCCACGACCACGCTGCCGCCACCGGCCCGCGCGTGATTGAGCGCGAAGTCAAGCGCACGCTTGGACCCTGCGCTGCCGTCGTAGCCGACGACAAATTTTTCGGACATCCCAGTTCCTCCATTTTTGTGCCTGCGGTCGTTTGACGCTGCAGAATGGGTGATCGTAACACGGGTGCTTTCGGCAAATCTCCCGCTTTTGACGAGATTGGCAGTCGGATTTCCGGTTTTGCGAGTAATTCCATCGCCGAAACGCAAAAAGCGCCGAAACCGGGCGATCCGGCCACCATGGCGCGCCGGCGTGTCGCGACCCCGGCCCATGCGCCTTTTGTCGCAACCGAAAGACATCTCGCAAATGCAGCTTATCTGCTGGCGTGAACCTGAATGACACGCCTGGAGGGCAAGCCTGATGGATACCTTGATGCTGTCGCGCATCCAGTTTGGTGCGAACATCTCATTTCACATCCTCTTCCCGACGATCACCATCGCGTTGGGCTGGGTGCTGCTGTTCTTCAAGCTGCGCTACAACCGGACCGGCGACATCAAGTGGATGGAATCCTACCGGTTCTGGGTGAAGATCTTTGCGCTCTCCTTCGCCATGGGCGTGGTCAGCGGGATCACCATGTCGTTCCAGTTCGGCACCAACTGGCCGGGCTTCATGGAGACCGTGGGCAACATCGCCGGGCCGCTGCTGGCCTACGAGGTGATGACCGCCTTCTTCCTCGAAGCGGTGTTCCTGGGCATCATGCTTTTCGGCTTTTCCCGGGTGCCAGGCTGGTTGCACACCATGGCGACCTTCCTGGTTGCCTTCGGGACGACCATGTCGGCCTTCTGGATCATCGTGCTGAACAGCTGGATGCACACGCCCGTGGGCTTCGAGATGCGCGAGGGCGTGGCCCATTCGACCGACTGGCTGGCGATCGTCTTCAACCCGTCGATGCCCTACCGGTTCACGCATATGCTGCTGGCGTCGGGCCTGACGGTGGCGTTTCTGATCGCCGGGCTGTCGGCCTTCCGCTGGCTGATCGGCGACCGGGGCGACGCGGTGCGCGCCAGCCTCGTAACGGGGCTGGGTCTGGGCGCGCTGCTGATCCCGGTGCAGATCCTGGTCGGGGACATGCATGGGCTCAACACGCTGGAACACCAACCTCAGAAGGTCGCCGCGATGGAGGGCAACTGGGACACCCAGCCCAACGTGCCGCTGATCCTCTTTGCCCTGCCGAACGAAAAGACCCGCTCGAACGACTACCAGATCGGCATTCCGAACGGCGCTTCGCTGATCCTCAAGCACAGCGCCGACGGCGTCGTACCGGGGCTGAACGATTTCGTCACCGAAGACGGCGAGGTGCTGCACCCGCCCGTGGCGCCGGTCTTTTTCAGCTTCCGCATCATGATCGGCACAGGCGTGGCGATGCTGCTGCTCAGCTGGGCCTCGGTCGGGTTCATGGCGCGGCGCAAGCGCGGGGCCGAGGGGCTGCCCAAGCCGCTGCTCTGGGCGATGGTGCCGATGGCCTTCTCGGGCTGGGTCGCCACGCTCGCCGGCTGGTACACCACCGAGATCGGCCGCCAGCCCTGGCTGGTGCAGGGCGTGCTGACCACCGAACAGGCCGTGGCCGCGGTGCCCGCGCCGATGGTGGGCACGACGCTGGCCGCCTATCTGGTGATCTATGCGCTGCTGTTGGGCACCTATGTCAGCGTGCTGTTCTATCTGGCCCGCAAGGCGGCCCTTGGCGAAGGCGTCGCCATGCGCCCGGCCTCCGGGCAAGCCATCCCGGCCTCGATGCCGGCGGAGTGACGACATGACCCTTTTTGGCGATCCGGCCGTCTGGCTGCCCTTCACCTTCGCGGCGCTCATGGGCCTGTCGATCCTGATCTACGTGGTGCTGGACGGGTTCGACCTGGGCGTCGGCATCCTGTTCCCGCTGGCTGACGACGCCGAGAAAGACCGCATGGTCGCCTCGATCGGCCCGTTCTGGGACGCCAACGAAACCTGGCTCGTGCTGGCCATCGGCATTCTGCTGGTGGCCTTCCCGACCGCGCATGGCACGATCCTGACGGCGCTTTATCTGCCCGTGGCGATCATGCTGATCGGCCTGATCCTGCGCGGTGTGGCGTTCGAGTTCCGCGCCAAGGCCCCGGCGCGCTGGAAGGCGCTTTGGAACAAAGCGTTCTTCGCGGGCAGCCTGATGACCGCGCTCAGCCAGGGATACATGCTGGGCCTCTATATCATGGGGCTTCAGGTGACCTGGTTCACGCTGGGCTTCGCCACGATCACCGCCGTTTTCCTGACCGTCGCCTACAGCTTCATCGGCGCCAACTGGCTGATTCTGAAGACCAGCGAGGCCTTGCAGCGCAAGGCGGTCCGCTGGGCGCGGGGCGGGATCTGGGGCGTGGTTCTGGGGCTGGGCGCGGTATCGGTCACGTCGCCATTCGTGTCCGACCGCATCTTCGCCAAGTGGTTCTCCATCCCCGAGGTGTTCCTGCTGGCCCCCCTGCCGATCATGTCGGGCGTGATGGTGTTCATCCTGTGGTACGCGCTGCGCCACCTTCCGGCCGAGGGCGACCGCTGGGCATGGGTGCCGTTCGTGACCTCAATCACCCTGTTCGTGCTGGGGTTCTTCGGGATGGCCTATTCGTTTTATCCTTACGTGGTGCCGGAACAGCTGACGCTCTACGAGGCTGCAAGCGCGCCCGAAAGCCTCTTCATCATCCTGATCGGGACCTGTGTCGTACTGCCGATGATCGCGGGCTACACCGCGTTGTCCTACGTGATCTTCCGCGGCAAGGCGACAGAGCTGCGCTACGACTGACGCGCAGCCCCCGCGCCATCGTCATCGAGCGGCGCCATCAGCGTCGCGATCTGCTCGCGCAGCCAGCGATGCGCTGGCGTTGCATCGGCGCGCTTGTGCCAGACCATGCAGATTTGCACCCGCGCGATGGGCATCGGCGGCTCGTAAATCTCGAATCCCGCGCGCGGGGCCATGCGTTTGGCCAGCTGGTGGGGAATGATCGCGATCAGGTCGCTTTGGGACACGATGTTGTAGACGCCCGAGAACACCGGCATCGTCAGAACCACCCGCCGCTCGCGCCCCACGGCCGCCAGCGCGGCTTCGCCCATCGCCCATCGCCCTGAGATTACCCTCGGGCGAAAAGAGCACATGACCGAGGTCGCAGAACAAGTCGAGCGGCACCACATCGCCCGGCCGCACCCCATTGCGCATCAGGCGCGGGTGGCCCTTGCGCGCGATGACCACAAAGCCCGACCGAAACAGCCGCTGATGGGCAAGCCAGTCGGGAAAGGCGATCTCGGGGATCAGCGCCATATCGACCTGATAGCGGTCGAGCGTGTCGATGTAGCTGTCGGGCACCAGATCGACCAGCTGCACCCGGATCGACGGGGCGCGGGCCGCGACATGCTCGGCCAGCTGCGGCATCAGCAGCTCGGCAAAGAAATCGCTGCCGGAGATCTTGAAGCTGGCATCGGCGCGGGACGGATCGAAGGCGGCGGGACCGGCCAGCAGGGTCTGCAGCTCATCGAGCTGGCGGTGCAGCGGGTCGCGCAGGGACAGGGCGAAGTCGGTGGGCACCATGTGCCGCCCGTGCCGCACGAGGATCGGATCGCCCAGCGCGTGACGCAGCCGCCCCAGCGCCGCCGAGACCGCTGGCTGCGACAGGCCGATGCGCTGCCCCGCTGCAGTCGTCGAGCCGGTGGTCAGCAGCGCATCCAGAACGCGCAGGAGGTTCAGATCGAAGGTCGCAAAATTCATTTGGTGAATTACTACCATCAGATCAATCGATTTCATAAATGATTTTCGCCGCGCTACCCTGAGCCTGCGCAGCGGAAAGACGCCGCGCATCATCCAACGGGACGACACCCCGCCACGGGCGCGCGCCGCGCGCCTGCCGGGACAGCTCGTCCCGATCCTTCAGGAGAAGAGCCATGAAAGACATCATTCTCGGACCCGACGCTTTCGAGTGGCAGGGCACCTATTACAAGACGATCCTGCCCACGGCAGAGACGGATGGCGCCATGTCGATCACCGACAGCGTCAGCCCGGCGCTCAGCGGCCCGCCCCGCCACATCCATCACGACGCCGACGAGACCTTTGTCGTCCTGTCGGGCGAGGCGACTTTCTGGGTCGAGGGCGAGACATTCGTGCGCGGGCCCGGTCAGACCGCCTTTGTTCCGCGGGGCGCCGAGCATTGCTTTCGGATCGAGGGGCCGCAGCCCTGCCGGCATCTGGTCATCCTGACCCCCGGCGGGTTCGAGGGCTTTTTCGCCGCGATGTCTGAAAAGGACTGCCGCATCCCCGAGGACATGCCGGCAATCGCCGAGACCGGAAAGCGGTTCCATCTAGATTTCACCGGCCCGCCGCTGAGCGCCGCCGACCTGGGAGGACAGTCATGAAGGGGCTGGCGTTCGCATTCATGCTGCTGGCGGTGCTGTCGGTGGTGATCGGCATGATCTGGGGCATTCAGATGTCGGCCGGCGGCGATCACACCTTGTCGCCCGCCCATGCGCATCTGAACTTGCTGGGATGGGTCGGCATGGCGATTTTCGCGGTTTATTATCACCTGGTGCCGCAGGCCGCATCGGGCTGGCTGGCCAAGGCGCATTTCGCCGCCGCGCTGGCCGGGCTGGTGCTGATCGTGCCGGGGATCGTGATGGCGATCCAGCAGACCGGCGAAACGCTGGCAAAGCTCGGGTCGGTCCTGAGCCTGCTGTCGATGCTGCTCTTCCTTGCCGTGGTCTGGCGCAGCCGCGCCTGAGCGCGGAAGGGCCGCCCCGTTCAGGGGGCGGCCCGCGATATCCGAGGCCCCGGGTCAGGCCCGGGGCTGCGTTGCGCGGCTCAGGCCACGTCGAATGCCAGCGGCTTGACCTGCTGAAAGAGCCCGGTCTCCTGCAGCTTGCCGATCACCTCGCCCGGAACCGGTTCGTCGACATAAAGCAGCGCGATGGCCTCGCCTTTCGCCTCGGACCGGCCGAGGGTGAAGTTGGCGATGTTAACGCCGTTCTGGCCCATGGTCATGCCCAGCGTGCCGATGATGCCCGGCACGTCCTGGTTGGTGGTGTAGAGCATATGCGCCCCGATCTCGGCGTCGATGTTGATGCCCTTGATCTGGATGAAGCGCGGCTTGCCGTCGCTGAAGACCGTCCCGCCGATCGACCGCTCGCGCTTGGGCGTGACCACGGTCACCTTGATATAGCCTTCGAAGGCGCCCGACTGGGCCTGGTTGGTGGTGCTGATCCTGATGCCGCGCTCCTTGGCGATGAGCGGCGCGCTGACCATGTTCACATCCGGGTTCACCCGTTTCATGATGCCCGCGATCACCGAACAGTTCAGCGCCTCCAGGTTCATGTCCGACACCGAGCCGTCGTAGAGGATATTGATCGCCTTGATCGGCTCGTCGGTCATCTGGCCGATGAAGCTGCCGAGATGGTCCGCAAGCTTGATCCACGGCCCCATGATCTTGGCCTCTTCGGCAGTGACCGACGGCATGTTGAGCGCGTTTTCCACAGCACCCGTCAGCAGGTAGTTGGCCATCTGCTCGGCCACCTGCAGGGCCACGTTTTCCTGCGCCTCGGTGGTGGCGGCGCCCAGATGCGGGGTGCAGACCACGTTGGGCAGGTTGAAGAGCGGGTTTTCCTTGGCCGGTTCCTCGCTGAAGACGTCGAAGGCGGCGCCGGCCACGTGGCCCGATTTGAGCAGCTCGGCCAGCGCACCCTCGTCCACCAGACCGCCGCGGGCGCAGTTGACGATGCGCACGCCCTTCTTGGTCTTGGCGAGGTTCTCGGCGGACAGGATGTTGCGGGTCTGGTCGGTCAGCGGCACGTGCAGGGTGATGAAGTCGGCACGCGTGAGAAGGTCGTCGAGCTCGACCTTCCCCACCTGCATCTTGTCGGCCTTTTCCTGGCTCAGGAAGGGATCGTAGGCGATGACCTTCATCCGAAGGCCACGGGCGCGGTCGCAGACGATGCCGCCGATGTTGCCCGCGCCGATGACGCCCAGGGTCTTGCCGGTCAGCTCGACGCCCATGAACTTGGACTTCTCCCATTTGCCGGCATGGGTCGAGGCGCTGGCCTCGGGGATCTGGCGGGCGACGGCGAACATCATGGCGATGGCGTGCTCGGCGGTGGTGATCATGTTACCGAAGGGCGTGTTCATGACGATCACGCCGTGTTTCGACGCGGCTTCCTTGTCGATGTTGTCGGTGCCGATGCCGGCGCGGCCGATGACCTTGAGGTTGGTGGCGGCCTCGAGGATCTTGGGCGTCACCTTGGTGGCCGAGCGGATGGCGAGGCCGTCGTACTGGCCGATAACCTCGGCCAGCTTGTCCTTGTCCTTGCCCAGGTCAGGCTGGAAATCGACGTCGATGCCGCGGTCGCGGAAGATCTGGACGGCGGCGTCGGAGAGTTTGTCGGAGATGAGTACTTTGGGGGCCATGATTCTGGTCCTTTGGGGGAGTGTCAGGAGCGGTGCGCCGTGAAGGCGCACCCTACATGTCAGGAGGGAACGGCGTAGGGTGCGCCTTTACGGCGCACCGTGCCTTGGCTCAGGCGGCCTGGGCCAGCGCTTCGATCTCGGCGTGGAACGCCCAGTCGAGCCACGGCAGCATCGCCTCGATATCTGCGGTCTCGACCGTGCCGCCGCACCAGATACGCAGGCCTGCCGGCGCGTCGCGATAGGCGCCGATATCCAGCGCCACGCCTTCCGCCTCGAGCCGCTTGGCGACTGCCTTGGCGAAGGTCGCGCCGTCGGTGATGCGCGCGTCGGTGAACTTCAGACAGACCGAGGTGTTCGACCGCGTCACCGGGTCTTCGGCCAGGTTGGCGATCCAGTCATTGGCGTCGCAGAAGGCCCAGACCGCCTGCGCATTGGCATCGGCCCGCGCAATCAGCCCCGTCAGCCCGCCGACCGACCGCGCCCAGTCGAGCGCGACGAGGTAATCCTCGACCGCCAGCATCGAAGGCGTGTTGATCGTCTCGCCACGGAAGATACCCTCGATCAGCTTGCCGCCCTTGGTCAGGCGGAAAATCTTGGGAAGCGGCCAGGCCGGCGTGTAGGTTTCCAGCCGTTCCACGGCGCGGGGGGAAAGGATCAGCATCCCATGCGCCGCCTCGCCGCCCAGCACCTTCTGCCAGGAGAAGGTGGTCACATCCAGCTTGTCCCAGGGCAAATCCTGCGCGAAGGCGGCCGAGGTCGCGTCGCAGATCGTCAGGCCGGCGCGGTCCGCCGGGATCGCGTCGCCATTGGGCACCCGAACGCCGGAGGTGGTGCCGTTCCAGGTGAAGACGACATCGGTGTCGTAATCCAGCGCGGCCATGTCGACGATCTGGCCATACTCGGCGGTTTTCACCTCGGCCTCGATCTTGAGCTGCTTGACCACGTCCGTCACCCAGCCCGCGCCGAAGCTTTCCCAGGCGACCATCGTCGCCGGCCGCGCGCCCAGAAGCGACCACATGGCCATTTCCACCGCGCCGGTGTCGGACGCGGGCACGATGCCGATCAGGTAGTCGTCGGGGATCCCCAGTACCTCGCGCGTGCCGTCGATGGCAGCCTTGAGCCTGGCCTTGCCAACCGCTGCGCGGTGCGACCGGCCAAGCGGCGCGTCGGCGAGGTTCTGCACATCGAATGTGGGGATTTTGGCGCAGGGGCCAGAGGAGAAACGCGGATTGGCCGGCCGCGCAGCCGGTTTTGCAATAGCCATTGATGCTACCCTTCCAGATAAGCGCCCCTCGTTGGGGAGGGGTGTCCCACGGGCGGGGATATCCGCGGCGCGGTGGCGTGGCAAGACGCTTTTTGCCGCTGAATGGCCGGTTTCGGGGACAACGCTTTCGGGCGTGGAGCGGATCGGAAACCTGGGGTGTTTGGGGGCGCTGCCCCCGGCCTGCGGCCTCCCCCGGGATATTTTCGGATCAGTGAAACGGGGGCCGTCAGTCCTTGGGGCGGTTGTCGAGAATGCGGACGGCCTTGCCCTGGCTGCGCGCCACGCCGCCCGGGGCGGAGACCTCGACCACGACGGTCACGCCGACCACCTGCTTGATCCTGGAGGACAATTCCCGGCCCGCCGCCTCAGCTTCACCGGCGGTGGCGGGCAGGTGTTCGACCTTGACCCGCATCTCGTCGCGGTGGCCGACGCGGGTCAGTTCCAGCTGGAAGTGCGGCGCCAGCGCAGTGACGGTCATCAGCTGTTCCTCGATCTGGGTCGGGAAGACGTTGACGCCGCGCAGGATGATCATGTCGTCGCTGCGGCCCGTCACCTTTTCCATCCGGCGCATCGACCGCGCCGTGCCGGGCAGAAGCCGTGTCAGATCGCGGGTGCGGTAGCGGACGATGGGGAAGGCCTCTTTGGTCAGCGAGGTGAAGACCAGCTCGCCCAACGCGCCTTCAGGCAGGACGGCGCCGGTTTCGGGGTCGATCACCTCGGGGTAGAAGTGATCCTCCCAGATGTGCAGCCCGTCCTTTGTTTCCACGCATTCGTTGGCCACGCCCGGGCCCATCACCTCGGAGAGACCGTAGATGTCGACGGCGTGCATGTCGAACGCCTCTTCGATCTGGCGGCGCATGGCGTTGGTCCAGGGTTCGGCGCCGAAGATGCCCACCTGCAACGGCGAAAGGCGCGGGTCGCGGCCTTGGGCTGCGTATTCGTCGAGGATCGACAGCGCGTAGGACGGGGTGACCGTGATGCCCTTGGCCCCGAAATCCTCGATCAGGCGCACCTGTCTTTGGGTCATCCCGCCCGAGATCGGCACGGTGGTCAGGCCAAGCTTGTCCGCGCCAAGCTGGATGCCCAGCCCGCCGGTGAAGAGCCCGTAGCCATAGGCGTTGTGCAGAAGGTCGCCGGGGCGCAGCCCGCTGGCGCGCAGCGACCGGGCGACGACCTGTGCCCAGGTGTCGAGATCGCGGGCGGTGTAGCCCACCACGGTGGGCTGGCCGGTGGTGCCGGAGGACGCGTGGATGCGCGCGACCTGGTCCCGCGGCACGGCGAACATGCCGAAGGGGTAATTGTCGCGCAGGTCGGATTTGACGGTGAAGGGGAACTTTGCCAGATCGGAGAGATCCTTGAGGTCGTCGGGATGCACGCCCGCCGCGTCGAAGCTGGCCTTGTAATGAGGCACGTTGTCGCAGGCGTGGCGCAGCGACCATTTCATCCGCTCCAGCTGCAGCGCGGCAATCTCGTCGCGCGAGGCGATCTCGATCGGGTCGAGCGTGTCGCGTGGCGGTGTCAGGTCTTTCATTTGCGCCCCTCCCTCAGAGCCGTTCCATCACCAGCGCGATGCCCTGCCCCACGCCGATGCACATGGTGCAGAGGGCATAGCGGCCGCCCGTATCGCGCAGGCTGTGCCCGGCGGTCAGCACCAGCCGCGCGCCGGACATGCCCAGCGGATGGCCAAGGGCAATCGCCCCGCCGTTCGGGTTCACGTGGCCGGCGTCGTCGGGCAGGCCGAGTTGGCGGGTCACGGCCAGCGCCTGCGCGGCGAAGGCCTCGTTAAGCTCGATCACGTCCATCTGCGCGATGCTCAGCCCCAGCCGGTCCAGCAGCTTTTGCGTGGCGGGGGCGGGGCCGATCCCCATGATGCGCGGCGGCACACCCGCCGTCGCCGCGCCAAGAAGGCGCGCGACCGGGGTCAGGCCGTGCTTTTCGGCGGCCTCGGGCGAGGCCACGATCAGCGCCGCGGCACCGTCGTTGACGCCGCTGGCGTTGCCCGCCGTAACACTGCCGCCATCGCGGAACGGGGCCCTGAGCGACGCAAGCTTGTCGAGCGTAGTGTCGCGCGGGTGTTCGTCGATGTCGACGACCAGCGGATCGCCTTTGCGTTGGGGGATACTGACCGGCGTGATCTCGGCCGCCATCCGCCCGGAGCGGATCGCCGCCAGAGCGCGAGTCTGCGAGCGCAGGGCAAAGGCGTCCTGGTCGGCCCGCGCGATGTTGAATTCATCAGCGACGTTCTCCGCCGTTTCGGGCATGGAATGGGTGCCGAACTGCTTGTCCATCGCGCGGTTGACGAAACGCCAGCCGATGGTGGTGTCGTAGATCTCGGCGTTGCGGGAAAAGGCGGTGGCCGCCTTGGGCATGACGAAAGGCGCGCGCGACATCGATTCGACGCCGCCCGCGACGACGATCTCGGCCTCGCCGCATTTCACCTGCCGCGCGGCCATCGCCACCGCATCCAGCCCCGACCCGCAAAGCCGGTTGACCGTGACACCCGGCACGTCCTCGCCCAGCCCGGCCAGAAGTGCCGCCATGCGCGCGACGTTTCGGTTGTCCTCGCCCGCCTGGTTGGCGCAGCCCATGATGACCTCGTCCACCGGCAGTCCCTCGGGCACGGCGGCGCGGATGACATGCGCCAGCATGTCGTCGGGCCGGACCGCAGAAAGCGCGCCGCCGAAGCGGCCGATGGGGGTCCGGGTGCCCTGGCAGAGCCATGCCTCACGCATTGTCGTTTTCCTTTTTCGCTGCCGCGTCGCTGCAGGCGCGCGTCTGTTCCTCGAAATGCTGTCCCTGGATGGTGCGCGACAGGCCGCGCATCAGCGCCACCTTGCGCCCATCGCCGCCGGTGACGGTGACGTCGTAAACGCCGGAACGCCCCTGCGCCGCCGTCTCGACCGCCGTGGCGGTCAGCGTCTCACCCGGCTGGCCCGGGCTGAGGAACGTGATCTGGTTTTCCTGCGCGACGGTGACGCGGTTGGCGCTGTTGCAGGCGAAGGCAAAGGCGCTGTCGGCCAGCGTGAAGATGAAACCGCCGTGGCAGATGCCGAAGCCGTTCAGGTGACGGTCCTCGACACGCATCGACAGCACCGCCGTGCCGGGGCCGGCAGATTCGATGCGAAGCCCCAGCCATTGCGAGGCCTGGTCGTTCTCGAACATGACGTCCGCGACCCGTGCCGCACGCTCCTGCGGTGTCATCCGGCCGCTCCCCCTCGTTTCGCCGCTCCCCTGCGGTGCGGGCACGATGCCCAACGGCGCGGCGGGGGTCAAGGCAGGCCGAATTGCGGCAAACCCCTTGATTTCGGACGGCGCGGCGGCAAGTGTGGGGTCATGAACAGCCTCACGCCCTTCCCGATGCAGCCCGGAACGCAAGAGGTGGTGTCGTTTCACCGCAAGGAGCTGGCCGTGATCCTGTCGCTATATGGCCGGATGGTCGCGGCGGGCGAATGGCGCGATTACGGGATTTCGGCCCTGCGGGAGGTCGCGGTCTTCTCGGTCTTCAGGCGCACCGCGGAAAACCCGCTTTACCGGATCGAGAAGCGCCCCAAGCTGCGCAGCCGCCAGGGCGAATACGCGGTGATCGGTATGGACGGCCAGATGCTTAAGCGCGGGCACGATCTGAAGACGGTGCTGCGGGTGCTGGAACGCAAGCTGATCCGGGCGGTCGAGTGACACCGGGCGGTCGCGAGCCCCGGGCTTGACCCGGGGCCTCATGACCGGGACGTCGCGGGTCAGGCCCGGGCCCGTGTTTGCGCGCCAGACAGCATGGCGCACAGGATCTCGAACATGATCGAAACGCCCAGAAATGCAGTGCCGCCCGAGGCGTCGAAAGGCGGCGAGACCTCGACCAGATCGGCGCCGACGATGTTGAGGCCGCTCAGCTCACGGCAGACCTGAAGGGCCTGGAAGCTGTTTGGCCCGCCCACCTCGGGCGTGCCGGTTCCGGGGGCGAAGGTCGGGTCGACGAAGTCGATGTCGTAGCTGACATAGGTGGGGCCGCTGCCGGCGATGGCGCGGGCCTCTTCCATCACGTCGGCCACGCCGCGGGCGAAGAATTCCTCGATCGTGACGATTCGGATGCCGTTGGCGGCGGCGAAGTCGCGATCCTCGGCATCGTACATCGTGCCGCGGATGCCGATCTGGATCACGCGGTGCGGGTCGAGGAGGCCCTCTTCGACTGCGCGGCGGAACGGGGTGCCGTGGGTGTACATCGTGCCGCCGAAATAGGAATGAAAGAGATCGGTGTGGCTGTCGAAATGCACCATGCCAAGCGGTGCATCTTTGGCCAGAGCCCGCAGCACGGGCAAGGACGTCAGGTGGTCGCCTCCGGCGGTGAGCGGCCGGATACCCGCCGCCTTCACGTCTTTGTAGAAGGCGGTGATCCGGGTCATGCTGTCGGGGATGTCCGCCGGGTTGGGGCCGACGTCGCCCAGATCGGCGCAATTGGCGGCCTCGAAAGGGCGCATCCCGCTGACGGCATGCTGCGCACGGATCATGGTGGAGGCGTCGCGCAGCTGGCGGGGCCCGTGGCGCGGGCCGGGCCGGTTGGTGGTGCCGCTGTCCCAAGGCACGCCGATGAGGCCGATGTCGACATCGCCGAAGCGCGGGTGGTCCGGGGTCACCTGTGGCAGGCGCATGAAGCTGGGCACACCGGCGAAGCGCGGCAGGTCGAAGCCGGAGACGGGATGGAAGAAGGGATCGCTTGCCACGGGTGATCGTCCTTTTCTGAGGCTGCGCGTTTGCGGCCGGCGGAGCGAGGGGCCAGCCCCTCGCGCTCCCCGGGATATTTATGGATCAGTGAAAACAGGGATGTGGCGCTCAGGTCAAGCGGGCATGGCGGGTGACCGGGCCGTCGCCTTGTGCGGCGATGCGGGCGATGGCGTCGGCCAGGGGTTCGAAAGTCACCGACATGTGGTGGGCGTTGGCGTGCAGGAGGGTGTCGGGGCCGGAGACCCAGGCGACGTGGCCTTTCCAGAACATCAGGTCGCCGCGGAGGGGGGGGGTGCCTGCGGGCAGGGTTTCGCCCAGAGCCGCCTCTTGCAGGTCGCTGTCACCCGGGCAGGCGCGGTTGCACAGGTGGAACGCGATCTGAACGAGGCCGGAGCAGTCGATGCCCCAGCAGGAATTGCCCCCCCAGAGATAGGGCGTGCCGATCAGCCGTTCGGCCACGGCGACCGGATCGGCGGCAGGCGTATCGAGGGGCGACAGGTGCGACGCGGGGATGTGGCCGAGGTCGGTGTCGGCGAACCGGTCGTTTTGTGCGCGGACGCGGAGCTGTGCGCCCATCGGCAGCGCCATGCGATCCTCGGATTTCAAGTCCGGCAGAGCGTA
This sequence comes from Aestuariicoccus sp. MJ-SS9, assembly GCF_032586235.1. Lineage (NCBI taxonomy): Bacteria > Pseudomonadati > Pseudomonadota > Alphaproteobacteria > Rhodobacterales > Paracoccaceae > Aestuariicoccus > Aestuariicoccus sp. MJ-SS9. Next base: position 127,753 of record NZ_JAWHTD010000002.1, on the reverse strand, counting down.
GGCGTGGGTGGCGCGGGCTGTCACCCGGTGCGTCGGCAGAGGTTGCGACGCGCTGAGTTCCGAGGCGTGCAAGTAGCCGACATAGCCATCGGCCGCTGCCTGAACGAAGGCCCAGCCGTCGCGGTCCTCGTAGGTTGTGACCGCCGCACCCAGCAAGAGCTCGCGGTCGCGGGCGCCGTCGGGGGCGCGGCGCAGAGTGGCCACCGGCACCGCGACGCGGGCGGCGGCGCCCTCGACGAAACGGTCGGCCTGAACCTGTCCGCGCAGATGGGCCGCCGCAACACGGCCGTTGGCCGGGGTCAGGCGACGGTCCGTCACAGGTTGAGCGCCGCTGGCAGCGCGTCGAGGATCGCGCGCGGCCCCTGTCCGAGCCCGCCTTTGGGCCGGGCGGGCGCGGCCTGCGGCTGCCAGGCGTAGATGTCGAAATGCGCGTAACGCGGCGTCGCTTCGACAAAGCGGCGCAGGAAGAGGGCTGCGGTGATCGCGCCGGCCATGCCGCCCGAGGGCGCGTTGTCCAGATCGGCGATGCCCGGCTCGATCCTCGGTTCGTAGGCGTCCCAGAAGGGCAGCCGCCAGACCGGATCGGCCATGCGGCGGCCGGCCTGTTCCAGCTCGATCGCCAGCACCTCGCTGTCGGTGAAGAACGGCGCGATATCCGGGCCCAGGGCCACGCGCGCCGCGCCCGTCAGCGTCGCCATCGAGATCAGCAGGTCGGGCATTTCCTCGTCCGCCAGGGCCAGCGCATCGGCCAGCACCAGCCGCCCTTCCGCGTCGGTGTTGTTGATCTCGACCGTCAGGCCCTTGCGCGAGGTCAGGATGTCCTGCGGGCGGAAGCTGTTGCCCGAAACCGCGTTTTCGACCGCCGGGATCAGCACCCGCAGGCGCAGCGGCAGGTCGAGCGCCAGGATCATGTAGGCCAGCCCCAGTACGTTCGCGGCGCCGCCCATGTCCTTTTTCATCAGCCCCATCGACGCGCCGGGCTTGAGGTTCAGCCCGCCGGTGTCGAAGCACACGCCCTTGCCCACGAGCGTCAGCAGCGGGCCGGCCGTGCCCCAGCGCATGTCGATCAGGCGCGGGGCCTGCGCCGCGGCGCGACCGACCGCGTGGATCATCGGGAAATTCGCTTTCAGGAGATCGTCGCCGGTGATCACCGAAATATCCGCGCCGAATTGCTTGGCGAGGTTGCGCGCGGCGGTCTCAAGCTCGGACGGTCCCATTTCCGAGGCTGGGGTGTTGACCAGATCGCGGGTCAGCGCCTCGGCCCGGGCCAGCGTTTCGACGCGGGACGCGTCGATCCCGGAAGGGGCCACCAGTTCGGGCACCTTGGGCGCGTTGTCGCGGTAGCGCGAATAGCCGTAACCGGCCAGCAGCCAGCCCAGCGCCTCTTCGGCCATGGCGTCGTCCGGCACGCCGCTTTCGATGCGGTAGGTGCCGGGCGCGAGCTTGGCCGCCGCCGCCGCCAGGGCAAAGCGGCCGCGTTTGCGTTGCGCCTCTGTGCCGTAGCCGATCAGGGCGCCGCGCGGCCGGCCGCCCGGGGCAGGCAGCATCAGCGCGCTGCCGATGGCGCCATTGAAGCCATTCGCCTCGACCCAGTGGCGCACGTCATCCGATTGCTGCGCCACCCAGAGCGCGACATCGTCCGGTTGCAGTACGTAGAGCGGCCAGGCCTCTGAACCGGACGGCGCGAAACTGAATGGCATTTGATAATATCCCCTCGCTTGTGCGCGCACCCTATCCCGCGCGCCGCGCCGCCGAAAGGGGACAGTTCAAGGCCACGCCAAAAGCCCGGACGCGCCGCCCGGCGCGGAGGCCTACAAGGACAAATCCTGCAAATCCCAGATCGCCACCAGTGACCGTTCGCCCAGCCGGAGCAGCCGGGCCAGAGTCGCGGCGGTGGCGACCGAATCGCCGTCGTCGATGCAGCGCACCACGTCGCCCGCCACCCGCGCCAGGGCGGTCATCCCGATCTGTTCGGCCACGGCGGCCGTCGTGTGGGTCTGTTTGCGCATCTCGGCCCAGTCGGCGTTCCGATGCAGCGTGTCGATATGGCCCATCCGAAAGGCCAGGTCCACCATCGCGCGGCACACCACATCCTCGGCCCCGGCCGGGCCGAGTTGCCGATAGAGTTCCTCGATGCGTTCCCGATCGATGCCCGCCCTTTCGGCCGGCGCCAGTATTGCCACCTGTTCCACCACGTCTTCCCTTGTATCTCCGCCCCCACGGCTTGGGCGGACCCTGCCGCCGTCACCCCTTCCAAAAGGTTATGCCGTGCCGGTTTCTTCTCTCGAAATTCAATTGAATTCAGCGTAGTTGGGAAACAGAGTTTCCAAGTCCGGAGCAACCCAATGCACCGTATCCGCCCCCTGCCCACTTATCTCGTGCAGCGATACTTCGGCTGGAAGGCCACGACCTACAAGGAAAACCGGGCCTGGTACCGGCGGCTGGCGACCGAGGGGCAGCGCCCCCGCGCGATGGTCATCGCCTGCTGTGACAGCCGGGTTCAGGTGACCTCGATTTTCGGGGCGGACCAGGGCGAATTCTTCGTGCACCGCAACATCGCCAACCTCGTGCCGCCCTATGAGCCGGACGGCGATCACCATGGCACGTCGGCGGCGGTGGAATACGCGGTGACCGCGCTCAAGGTGGCGCATGTGATCGTGCTGGGCCACTCGCGCTGCGGCGGGGTGCAGGGGTGTCTCGACATGTGTTCGGGCCGCGCGCCGGAGCTGGAGGAAGAAAGTTCGTTCGTGGGCCGCTGGATGGACATCCTGCGCCCGGGCTACGACCGGGTGAAGGACGCCGCCGAGGACACCCAGCAACAGGCGCTTGAAAAGCAGGCGGTGGTCGTGTCGCTGACCAACCTAATGAGCTTTCCCTTCGTGCGTCAGGCGGTGGACGAAGGCGAGCTGACCCTGCACGGGCTCTGGACCGAGATCGGCGAGGGCGGGCTGGAATGGTACGATCCCAAGGCCGAGGCGTTCGTGCCGGTCTAGGGTCTGGACGCGCTGGGCGCGGCGGTGCCCGCCTTTCGGCATTCACGGCATTGCGTTATGGCGCGCAGCTTCGCATAAGCCATATGACACCGCACCGTCCGGAGGGTTCCGCGTGCTCGATCTGGCCATCAACAACCTGCTGTCGCCCATCGTGCTGTCGTTCGTGCTTGGCCTCTTCGCGGCGCTGGCGCGATCGGATCTGAGTGTGCCGGAGGCCGTGGCCAAAGGCATGTCGCTTTACCTGCTCTTCGCCATCGGCTTCAAGGGCGGGGTCAGCGTGGCCGATCACGGCATCGACCCACGGCTTTTGGGCGCGCTGGTGGCGGGGGTGGTTTTGTCGTTCGGACTGCCACTTATCGCCTTCGCGCTGCTGCGCGGGATATCCGGGATGAGCCGCACCGACGCGGCGGCGGTGGCCGGGCACTACGGCTCGATTTCCATCGTGACCTTCGTGGCCGCCAGCAGCGTACTGAGCGACGCGGGAATCGCCGCCGAGGGCTACATGGTCGCCGTGGCCGCCGCGATGGAAGCGCCTGCGATCCTCTCAGCGCTCTGGCTGGTGTCGCGGGGGTCGGGCGGCGGGCGGATGACTGCGGAACTCTGGCACGAGATCCTGCTGAACGGGTCCATCGTGCTGCTGCTGGGGGCCTTTGCCATCGGCATGATCACCGGCAAGGACGGGCTGGACAAGATCGCCAGCTTCATCGTCAACCCGTTCCAGGGCGTGCTGTGCCTGTTCCTGCTGGACATGGGGCTTATCGCCGGACGCGGCCTGCGGCAGGGCTCGAGCGTGCTGGACCGGGGCGCCATCGGTTTCGCGGTGCTGATGCCGCTGGTGGGCGCGGGCGCGGGGCTGGCGCTGGGGATGGTTCTGGGGCTGAGCACAGGGGGCGTGCTGCTCTTGATGGTGCTGGCGGCCTCGGCCTCGTATATCGCGGTGCCGGCGGCGATGCGGGTGGCCTTGCCCGAGGCGAACCCGTCGATATACCTGACGCTGTCGCTGGCGGTGACCTTCCCGTTCAACCTGACGCTGGGCATCCCGATCTACCTGGCCGCGGCACGCATGATGACAGGAGGCTGAGCCGATGCAGACGCACAAGGCGAAACGGGTGGTGATCACCATCGAAGCCGTGATGCAACGCCGCCTGACCGAGGCGCTGAAAGAGGCGGGCGTGACCGGATGGTCGGTTCTGCCCGTTCTGGGCGGATCGGGCCGGTCGGGCGAATGGAGCCGCGAAGGCCAGATCGGGCGCGGAACCGGGATGGTGCAGGTGATCTGCCTCATCCGCCCCGACCGGCTGGAAGGCCTGATGGACGCGGCCTTTGCCGTGGTCGACAAGCATATCGGCGTGGTCAGCGTGACCGATTGCGAGGTGCTGCGCGCCGAGCGGTTCTAGGCAAGACTGCCCGACCGTCCGCCGCGATGCACCTTGACGCAGGGCCGGCCCAGACGCGCCGACAGGCTGCGCAGCGGGACGCCCAGGAATTGCCCGGTGCAGACCGCCGCGCCGGTGTCGAGCCGGAGCAGAACCAGATGGCCGGCGCGGAACGCGATTCCGTAGCCTTTACCAGCCAGACCTCGTGTCAGGTCGTCCCAGCTGGACGCCCGCTCGAGGATCGGGGTCAGGAAGGCACGCAAGAGCGCGGCCGTCTCGCAATCGGGCGGCGCGGGAAGCGGATCGTTGGCAGGGGGGGTGACGGTCCAGGGGACCTTGCTGTGTGTCAGGGACGGCATGGTTTCACCTATGAGAACGTGTATTGTTCAGATTTGCGAAACAATGCGGCAAAATCAGGGCCGGATCGGACCCGATCTATGGGTGTTGCCGGTAAGACACCATTAACCGTGATGTGGGCAATCTTGGCGCATGGATGAGATCACCGTTTCCCTGCGTCTGCCACGCGCCTTGCTCGAGGCCGCGGAGCGGCTTGCGCGCGACAGGGACGAGAGCCTTGGCAGAGTGCTGCGCCAAGCCTTGTCAGCTGAAATCATGCGCGCCAACCGGAATGCGAAGACGCCCAATCGGGCGGATGAGCAGCTCCTCGGCCCCTTGCGGGTCCTCCTCGCATCGGACTTCGCCGAGGCACGGTCCTGGAACGAGCTTCAATCGCGCCTTGCCGCCAAAGGCTACGCGCTGCGCGAGGCAGGTGGCGGATTGGCCTTGCATTCCCATCCGCAGGGCTTGCGCCTGTGCAAAGGGTCGGAACTGGGCCAAAGCTACGGCACGCTGATGCGCCGCTTCGGCACGCCGTTTCCCGGTCATGCTCATCGCTGGCTGGCCAACCGGGTTCTCGGCGCCCCACCCGATCCCGACGAGGATTTCGACGTGATCGAGCGTGAACCGTTCGGCCCATTACCCGTCAAGACCGGCGCGGCGCGCCGGTCTTGACGCCGTATCAGCCCTTTTTCAGGGCCTTTTGGCCCAGAACCTCGGCGATCTGAACCGCATTGAGCGCAGCGCCCTTGCGCAGATTGTCTGAAACGCACCAGATGTTCAGACCGTTCTCGATCGTCGAATCCTGGCGGATGCGGCTGATGAAGGTGGCGAAATCGCCGACGCATTCCACCGGCGTGACATAGCCGCCGTCCTCGCGCTTGTCGACAACGAGGATCCCCGGCGCCTCGCGCAGGATGTCGCGGGCCTCGTCTTCGTCGAGGAATTCCTCGAATTCGATGTTGATCGCCTCGGAATGGCCGACGAACACCGGCACGCGCACACAGGTGGCGGTCAGCTTGATCGACCGGTCCAGGATCTTCTTGGTTTCCGCGACCATCTTCCACTCTTCCTTGGTGGAGCCGTCCTCCATGAAGACGTCGATATGCGGGATCACGTTGAACGCGATCTGCTTGGTGAACTTCTTCGCGGGCTTGTCGTCGGTCGGGTTGTAGATCGACTTGGTCTGATCCCAGAGTTCGTCGATGCCTTCCTTGCCGGCGCCGGACACGGATTGATAGGTCGACACCACCACGCGCTTGATCCGCGCGCGGTCGTGCAGCGGCTTCAGCGCCACGACCATCTGGGCGGTCGAGCAGTTCGGATTGGCGATGATGTTTTTCTTGGTATAGCCCAGAACCGCGTCGGCATTGACCTCGGGCACCACCAGCGGCACGTCCGGGTCGTAGCGATAGTGCGACGAGTTGTCGATCACCACGCAGCCCGCCTTGGCGGCGATGGGGGCGTATTTCTTGGTCGCGTCCGACCCGATGGCAAAGAGCGCTATATCCCAGCCGGTAAAGTCGAAGGCGTCGATGTCCTGGGTGGTCAGGGTCTTGTCACCAAAGCTTACCTCGGTGCCAAGCGACCGGCGCGAGGCCAGCACAGCGATTTCATCGACCGGGAACTCCCGTTCGGCGAGGATGTTCAGCATTTCGCGGCCCACATTGCCCGTGGCGCCGGCGACGACGACCTTATAGCCCATAACTCGGCTCTCCTTTTGGCGGCGCCCGAAGCCTGCGACATGCAAGTGGGCGCTCGGCGCGGTGCATAACGCAGCAAAAGGTGGCAGAAAAGCCGTCTTTGGCACGCAACTGCCGCAAAAACAGCGCGAATCACGACAATTCAGCGCACCCTACCGCTCCCGGGGCCGTGCTTTGCGCCCAGAAAGCCTCGAATCAAACGCAACGCACCCCAAACGCGCAACTTTGTTTCGCAAGCGCGCAACATCAAACCGTTGATTGTGAGTGGATTATCGCCGATCAATGCAGGCGCAGCATTTCGGCACTTGTCTAAACCTTAGGCAATCGCATAGAAAAGTGCGGATATTAGTCGAACCGCACACCATGTCCCGTGTGGACGGACGCCGTTCTGGCCAAACTGGCGTCGTATAACGAAAAATGGTGGCGGCTAAGAGACGACCGAAGGTAACGGCGGGGGACACCGTTTTATGTTTTACAAGATTGTGACGTCGCTTTCGCGCGCACAGAAAAAATGGCTTTTCCTGACGACCGATGCGGCGATGGTTTGGGTCGCCATGGCAGCGGCTCTGCTTTTGAACGCGACCGTCGATGCGAATGCCGAAACTCTGACCGGACTGATGCCGCTCATGGCGGCCATGATCCTTCTGGGTGTGCCGGTCTCTATCTACCTTGGTCTGCCGCGCATCCGCCTGAATGCCTACGAAATGCGCGGGATCGTCCGGACGGCGGCCTTCGCCGTCGCAGTGGGGCTGGGCGGCGCCGCCCTGAACGGCCTGCTGGCCCCTGCCCTGCCGTACGAGGTCTTCTTTATCTTCACGCTGTTCTATCTCGTGATCGGCGCCAGCTGGCGGATCGCCCTGCGGCAGGTCGTGCTGCAGGTCTACCGACGCGGGCAGGCCAGAATGCGGGTGCTGATCTATGGCGCGGGCCAGACCGGCCAGCAGCTTGTCGCCGCGCTGCGCACCGACAATGCCATCAAGCCCGTCGCCTTCGTCGACGACAATCCGACGCTGCAAAGCCAGATGGTGTCGGGCCTGCCGGTCCACGCCCCGTCCAAGGTCCAGGACCTGATCGTCAGCAAGGGCATCGACCGCGTGGTGCTGGCCATGCCCTCGATCAGCCATCCCGAGCAGGCGCGAATCGCGCATCGTCTGCGGGCGATCGGTTGCGAGGTGCACGCCCTGCCCTCCTTCGCCGAGCTGGTTGGCGAGCGCGAGCTGCGCAAGCGTGTGGCACCGGTTTCGCTGAACGATCTGCTGGGCCGCAACCGGCTCGAATCGGAACTTCCCGGCGTCAGCCACGCCTATTCCGGCCGCCGCATCCTGATCACCGGCGCTGGTGGCTCGATCGGATCCGAGCTGTGCCGCCAGCTGATCGCCTGCAAGCCCGAATGCATCGTTCTGGTCGATCATTCGGAACTGGCGCTTTACAATATCGACAAGGAACTGCGTGAACTGTCCGAGGACCTGACCATCGTGCCGGTTCTGGGGTCTGTGCTCGAAGACGAACTGATGCGCGAAGTGCTGCGGCTTTATGACGTCGACGTCGTGCTGCACGCCGCCGCCTACAAGCATCTGCCGCTGGTCGAATGCAACGTGCTCGCGGGGCTGCGCAACAACGTGATCGGCACCAAGGTCATGGCCGATGCGGCGCGTGACGCCGGGGCCGAACGGTTCATTCTGGTGTCGTCGGACAAGGCCGTGCGCCCCACCAACGTGATGGGCGCATCCAAGCGCCTCGCGGAACTCTTGGTGCAGGACATGGCGACCCGCGCCAGCGGAACCCGCTTTTCCATGGTGCGATTCGGCAATGTTCTGGGATCGAGCGGATCGGTCATTCCGCTGTTCGAGGAACAGATCGCCCGGGGCGGGCCGGTCACGCTGACCGACCGCAACGTCACGCGCTATTTCATGACCATATCCGAGGCCGCGCGTCTGGTGTTGCTGGCCGGGTCCTTTGCGCGCGGCGGCGATGTCTTCGTGCTCGATATGGGCGACCCGGTGCCGATCGCCAAGCTGGCGCGACAGATGATCGAAGGGGCCGGTCACACCGTCCGCGACGAGAACAACCCCGAGGGCGAGATCGAGATCCAGATCACCGGTCTGCGCAAGGGCGAAAAGCTGCACGAAGAGCTGCTGATCTCGCCCGACATGCTGACCACGCCGCACAACAAGATCCTGCGCGCGCAGGAAAGCTATCTGTCCGAGATCGAGATGGCGACCGCGCTCAAGGATCTGCGCCGGTCTCTGAACGCGCTCGACGAGGCCGCCGCGCGCGCCGTGATCGACCGCTGGGTCGAGCGCGGAGAGAGCGACCGCGTCGAGGAAGCGCAGTCGTTCTGATCAAGCGCCGACGTCCCGGGGACGTCAGCGGCCGGGAATGTCCGACCGGGCCGGTTCCGGGGTCCAGGCGTCGATGATCTTGGCGGCCTCCTCGGCGGTTTCCACGAACTGAAACAGCTCGAGGTCCTCGGGGCTGATCGTGCCGGCCTCGGCCAGGGCGTCCCAGTTGATGATCCCCTCCCAGAAGCTGCGGCCGAAAAGCAGGAACGGCACCGGCGCCATGCGCCCGGTCTGGATCAGCGTGAGCGCTTCGAAAAGCTCGTCCAGCGTGCCGAACCCGCCGGGGAACACACAGATCGCCCGCGCGCGCATCAGGAAATGCATCTTGCGGATCGCGAAATAGTGGAAGTTGAAGGCCAGGTCGGGCGTCACATAGGCGTTGGGCGCCTGTTCGTGCGGCAGCACGATGTTCAGCCCGATCGACACGCCTCCGGCCTCGGCCGCGCCGCGGTTTCCCGCCTCCATCACGCCGGGGCCACCGCCGGTGGCAACGACGAAGTCGCGGTTGTCGCTGGCGCGTGAGCGTTCGGTCATCAGCACCGCAAAGCGCCGCGCCTCTTCATAGAAATGCGACAGCTCGGACAGGGTTTTGGTGCGGGCCTGGTCTTTGTTGACCGGCTCGGGAATGCGCGCGCCGCCAAAGAGCACGATGGTGCTGTCGATCTGGTTCTCGTCCAGCAGCATCTGGAATTTCAGCAATTCCAGCTGAAGCCGCACCGGGCGCAGCTCATCCCGGCAGAGGAAATCGTCGTCGGCAAAGGCAAGCCGATAGGACGGCGACCGCGTCTGAGGGGTCTGCGGTACGTGCTGCGCAGTGTCGCGGTCAAGATGCGCGTCGCGGAACGGGCGGCGGCGGTCGTCTTTCATTTGGCGCGTCCTTGTACTGGTTCCGTCCTGACTATAGCGTCGCGCCGACACGCGCCAGACGGGGAATGACATGGACTGGATCGCCGAAATCGACACCGCCGCCGGGCGCATCGCGGACCACGCACAGCGCACGCCCGTGATGCACAGCGCGGTGCTCTGGGATCGCCCGGTGGCGCTGAAGCTCGAGCAGATGCAGCACACCGGCAGCTTCAAGGCGCGCGGCGCGTTCAACACGCTGCTGTCGCAGCCCGTGCCGGCGGGCGGGGTCGTGGCGGCCAGCGGCGGCAATCACGGCGCGGCGGTGGCCTATGCGGCGATGCGAACCGGGCACAAGGCGCAGATTTTCGTGCCCGAGATGGCAGGCCCAGCCAAGATCGCACTGATCGAGCGCACCGGCGCGGGGTTGACCGTGGTGCCCGGCCAATACGCCAATGCGCTGGAGGCCGCGCAGGAGTACGAGGCGCGCACCGGCGCGATGCAGGTGCACGCCTATGACGCCCCAGCCACGGTGGCCGGACAGGGCACCTGCCTGCGCGAATGGGAGGCGCAGGGGCTGGACGCCGACACGGTGCTGATCGCCGTGGGCGGCGGCGGGCTGATCGCCGGGGCGATGGCCTGGCTGCAAGGCCGGCGCAAGGTGGTCGCCGTGGAACCCGAGACGAGCCAGGCGCTGCATACCGCGCTGGCGCAGGGCGCGCCGGTGGATGTCGAGGTGTCGGGCGTGGCCGCGAACGCGCTGGGGGCGCGCCGGATCGGGAGGATCTGCTTTGAGCTGGCGCAGGACTGGCTGGGGGCCTCGGTGGTGGTGCCGGACCAGGCCATCACGGCGGCGCAAAGGGCGCTCTGGCAGAGCCACCGCATCCTGGTCGAACCGGCAGGGGCCTGCGCGCTGGCGGCGCTGACGAGCGGCGCCTATGTGCCGGAACCGGACGAACGGGTCGCTGTGCTGGTCTGCGGCGGCAATATCGCCCCCGATCCACTTGGCTGAAGCGCAGCTCCTCAAGCCCTTGCGGGCTTTCCTCGCTGTGGCGCACAGGCTATAGGGCACGCGAACCCGCTTTTATGGAAAGAGGTCCCATGTCCAACGCCCAGCTCGAATCCGCCATCGAAGCCGCCTGGGAGGCGCGCGATACCATCACGCCGTCGACCGGCGGCGAAACCCGCGAAGCCATCGAGGACACGCTGAACGCGCTCGACAGCGGCCAGCTGCGCGTGGCCGAACGGCAGGAGAACGGCGACTGGCATGTGAACCAGTGGGCCAAGAAGGCGGTGCTTCTGGGCTTCCGCATCAAGGACATGGAACTGCAGCCGGGCGGCCCGCAGGGCGCGGGCTGGTGGGACAAGGTCGACAGCAAGTTCCTCGGCTGGGGCGACGACCAGTGGAAGGCCGCGGGCTTCCGCGCCGTGCCCAACTGCGTGGTGCGCAAGTCCGCCTATATCGCCCCGGGCGTGGTGCTGATGCCGTCCTTCGTCAACCTTGGCGCCTATGTCGACAGCGGCACCATGGTCGACACCTGGGCCACCGTCGGCAGCTGCGCGCAGATCGGCAAGAACGTGCATCTGTCGGGCGGCGTGGGCATCGGCGGCGTGCTGGAGCCCATGCAGGCGGGCCCCACGATCATCGAGGACAATTGCTTTATCGGCGCGCGTTCCGAGGTGGTCGAGGGCTGCATCGTGCGCGAAGGCTCGGTGCTGGGCATGGGCGTCTTCATCGGCCAGTCGACCAAGATCGTCGACCGTGAAACCGGCGAGATCTTCATGGGCGAGGTGCCGCCCTATTCGGTGGTGGTGGCCGGCTCGATGCCGTCGAAGAACAACGTCAATCTTTACTGCGCAGTGATTGTCAAGCGCGTGGATGCGCAGACACGCTCGAAGACCGGCATCAACGAGCTGCTGCGCGACTAACGTTTCGCCGGTTTGGCCCCGACGGGGCCGCCGGCGGCCTTCCACCCCGAAAAGCCGTCGTCGATGTGGCTGACATTGGTCAGCCCCATCTTTTGCGCGACGCGCGCCGACAGCGCCGACCGCCAGCCGGACGCGCAGTAGAAGACAAACCGCACGTCCTCTTGGAACTGCGGTTTGGCATAGGGGCTTGCGGGGTCGATCCAGAATTCCAGCATGCCCCGAGGGCAATGGAACGCCCCGGGGATCATGCCCTCGCGGTCGAGCTCGCGCGGGTCGCGCAGATCGACGAAGGTCACGCCGGGCTGACCGTGCAGCGCCAGCATCTCGGCCGCCGGGGCGTGATCGACCATTGCATTGGCGGCTGCCACCATGTCTTTGACGGATTTCATCTTGGGTCCTCCCATTCGCGGCGCAGTATGACGGGGCCGGCGGCGGGGGCAAGCCCTCGACGCGCGCGCGCAATCGTGGCAGGAGAGCGCCGGACACAGATCGGAAGGCCACCCCATGGGCGACACCCCGCGCAAACCGAAGAAACCGCAGGCCGTCTATACCCTGCTGGTCGAGGTCGGCCGCAAGACCGGCGATGGGCTGCCCGACGGCGCCACCGGTGCGGCGCTGATGTGCTTTGCCAGCGGCGTGGACGAGGCCGAAGCGGTGCGCGAAACCGTGGCGATCCTGAAGCAAGCAGACATGGCGCCGCTGGATGTCACCGGCTACGGCACCCTTGAGGAGCGCCAAGCGCAAGGGCACGAGATCGGCGCGGAAGAGGCCGAGCTGATGGAAAGGGCGCTGGCGGAAAACGCGGTGATCGTGGCGCAGGTCACGCCGTTCTTCGACAAGGCATAGGCGCGGTCAGGCGGCGCGCGCCTCGGCCAGGATGATCGCCTCGAACGGGCGCAGCACCTGATAACCGGCGCGGTGATGTTCGGGCAGAAGGTTGCGCGGGCAGTCCCTCAGCAGCGACGCCTCCAGCCTGTCCTTGTTGCGCCGCAGCCGCCCGACATAAAGGCTCTCGATCCCGGCGTCGGCGGTCATCAGCGCCTCGTGCCCGGGCAAGAGCACCTGGCTGTAGCGCACTGTCAGGTGGCCGTCCTCGTGCATCGCCGCCAGCCCGTTCACCAGGCTTACCGCCGGGACAAGCACCGCCTCGCGGCCGAAGATGTATTCGACCTCGGACCCGCCGATCACCAGCCGCTGGTGCGGGGCCACGACGATGTCGCGGCGCAGCCCGAAATAGGGCGCGCGCAGCCGCACCGGCCGGAACGCGCCCAGCGCGGGAACCACCCGGTGCACCGTATGAAGCACCGGCACAACGCCGTTGTCGCGGGTGATCACCGTGTCGCCGGTCTTTAGCCGGTCGAGCGCGCGAAAGCCCTGCGGCGTGGCAATGGGGACCGAGGCGGTCAGCGACGGCATCGGCCCCACTGGCTCGATCCGTGTCGAGACGGCGAAATAGAGCACGTCGTCATCCACCTGCCGCAGCTGCGGGCGCTGGGTCAGGGTGTAGATATCCTCGAGCATCAGAGGCGGCGGAGGCGGCGTGTCCCGCACAGTTTGCGCGTCGCTTTCGGGCCGTTCCAGCGTCAGGCGGCCCCAGCGCGCGCGGGTGTCCCAGCTGAAGGTCAGCCGCATCACGTCGGTGCGCGCATCGGTCGGATAATCCAGCAGCGTGTGAAAAACGTCCTCGCCCTGGCTCATCACAAGCACGATGCTGCCGCCCGGAATGGCCTGCAACGACAGGCTGGCCGGCCAGGGATGGCGGCGGTCGTAGGACAAGAGCGTCTGCGGCCGGCCCTCGGGCGACAGCCGGGTTTCCAGCAGGATCGACCCGCGGGTCAGAAAACGGTCGCGGCGGGTGTCGGGGCTGTCGAAGGTCTTGGGGCAGACCCAGCTCTGCTCGGGTCCAGAGATCGCGATCCAGCTCATGCCACGCCCGCCCTGCCGATGGCCGCTGCCACCGCGCTTGTCGGCGCACCTGTCTTGATCCCGACTGCCATTCACTGCCTCTGCTCGGTCCGGGCTTCGCTCTTTGGCGAATGCGGCGGGAGGCGCAGAAGCGCCGACGCCCTGCCGCCGGACCCTTGTTTTTCAGAGACATAGCGCGGGGGTCGTTGAGCGGTTAAAGAAAAGTACGGAGTGGCCGGTCGCGCGCGACCGAATTGCGGTAAATATGCCACATTTGCCAAGCCGCCTGGCGCGCGGTACCCCGACCATGACCACGCAAAACGAGAGCCGCCATGACTGCTGCCACAGACCCCGCCGACCTGACCGCGAAACTGGTGCGCTGCGCCTCTGTCACGCCCGAGGAGGGCGGCGCGCTGATCCTGCTGCAAGACCTGCTCGAGACTGCCGGGTTCACCTGCACCCGGGTCGACCGGGGCGGCGTCGCCAACCTCTTTGCGCGCTGGGGTGACAAGGGTCATTCGCGCAGCTTCGGCTTTAACGGCCATACCGACGTGGTGCCCATAGGCCGCGCGGCGGACTGGAGCGTCGATCCCTTCGGCGCCGAGGTGAAGGACGGCTATCTCTACGGGCGCGGATCGACCGACATGAAATCCGGCGTCGCGGCCTTTGTCGCCGCGGCGGTGGACTTTGTCCGCGACACGCCGCCGGACGGCGCCGTGATCCTGGCGATCACCGGCGACGAAGAGGGCGACGCGACGGATGGCACCGTGGCTTTGTTGGACTGGATGGAGCAGAACGGCGAGGCGATGAGCGTCTGCCTGGTGGGCGAGCCGACCTGCCCCGAGCGGATGGGCGACATGATCAAGATCGGCCGGCGCGGATCGATGAATGCGCGGGTGCGGGTCACGGGCAAGCAAGGCCATTCCGCCTATCCGCATCGCGCGATCAACCCGCTGACCGCGCTGGTGCACATGCTGGACCGGCTGGCCAGCAACGAGCTCGACATCGGCACCGATCATTTCGACGCCTCGACGCTGGCGCTGACCACGATCGACACCGGCAACCCGGCAACCAACGTCATCCCCGCCGAGGCCAGCGCGGGGCTGAACATCCGCTTCAACGACCTGCACAGCGGCGCCTCGCTGACGGAATGGCTGCGCGAAGAGGCCGAGAGGGCCGACACCGCCTTTGGCACGACGACCGAGGTGACGGTCAAGATCTCGGGCGAGGCGTTTCTGACCCCGCCGGGCCCGCTGTCCGATCTGGTGTCGCGATCCGTCGCGGCGGAAACCGGCGTGACGCCGGAATTGTCGACCACGGGGGGCACCTCGGATGCGCGGTTCGTCCGGAACCACTGCCCGGTGGTGGAATTCGGGTTGGTCGGCAAGACGATGCACGCGGTGGACGAACGGGTCGAGGTGGCGCAGATCCACCAGCTCAAGGCGATCTACACCCGCATTCTAAGCGATTACTTTGCGTAGGCAGTTGGTCGTCATGCTGAAGGAGCCGCGCCCCGGCCGGGTGAAAACCCGGCTTGGCCGCGACATCGGCATGACCTCGGCGGCGTGGTGGTTCCGACACCAGACGCGGCAATTGTTGCGGCGGTTAGAGGATCCGCGCTGGGACCTGGTGCTGGCGGTCGCGCCGGATCGGGAAGGCCTGCAGAGCCGCGTCTGGCCCGCGCACCTGCCCCGCGTGGCGCAAGGGCGCGGCGACCTGGGCGACCGGATGGCACGGCTGATGCGGACGTTGCCGCGCGGCCCGGTCTGCATCATCGGCGGTGACATCCCCGGGGTCACGCGCGCGCATGTGCGTCGCGCCTTTCGGGCGCTTGGCGATCACGACGCGGTCTTCGGGCCTGCCCCGGACGGCGGGTATTGGCTGACGGGGCTGAAACGCGTGTCGCCGCCGCCGGTCACGCTTTTCGACAAGGTGCGCTGGTCCAGCGAACACGCTCTGGCAGACAGCATCGCCAGCCTTGGCGGTCTGCCCGTCGCGCTGACAGACAGGCTCGACGACGTCGACACGCTGGCCGACCTGACGCGAGGAAAGGCCGCAAGGGCTTGACGAGCGGCCGCTCATCCGCCCGATTGGGCGTCTTCGCTGATGACGGCCTGAGCAGTGCGTGATACGCCGGGCGCATGAGCACTCTGCCCACCAAAACCGACATCCTCGACTGGATCGCCGCCAACCCGACTATGACCGCCAAGCGCGACATCGCCAAGGCGTTCGGCATCAAGGGCGCGGCCCGGATCGACCTCAAGCGCCTGCTCAAGGAGCTCGAACACGAGGGCCATCTGGAAAAGCGCAAGAAGACCTACCGCGACCCCGACCGCCTGCCGCCGGTCAGCGTGTTGCAGGTCAAGGCGCCCGATGCCCATGGCGATCTGTTCGCGCAGCCTCTGGAATGGCACGGCGAAGGGGTGGAACCGACCGTTCTGTTGATCCCCCGCGCCTCGGATCCGGCCCTTGGCGAAGGCGACCGCATCCTCGCCCGGCTGACCGTCGTGCACGAGGAAGACCACAATTACGAAGCCCGCCTGATCCGCCGCATCGGCGCCGCGCCGCGCCGGATCGTCGGCATCTTCCGCAAAGGCGCCGAAGGGGGCCGGATCCTGCCCATCGACAAAGGGGCCGACAAGGAATGGAGCGTCGCCGTCGACGCCACCGGCGGCGCGAAGGACGGCGAGTTGGTCGAGGGCGAGCAGGCCGGTCCCAAGGCCCGCATGGGCCTGCCCCGCGCCCGCGTCACCTTGCGCCTTGGCGACCCCTCGGAACCCCGCGCGGTGTCGCTGATCGCCATCCACCAGCACGGCATCCCCGACGATTTCCCGCCCGAAGTTCTGGCCGAGGCCGACGCGATGAAGCCTGCCGGCCTTTCGGGCCGCGACGACCTGCGCGACATGCCGCTTATCACCATCGACCCCTGGGATGCGCGCGACCACGACGACGCGTGCTTCGCCCAGCCCGACGATGACCCCAAGAACACGGGCGGGCATGTGATCTGGGTCGCCATCGCCGATGTCGCGCATTACGTTCGCGCCGGCTCGCGGCTGGATACCGAGGCGCGCAAACGCGGCAATTCCAGCTATTTCCCCGACCGTGTCGTGCCGATGCTGCCCGACCGGCTGTCGGGCGACCTCTGTTCGCTGCACGAAGGCGTCCCGCGCGCCTGCATCGCCGTGCGCATGGTGATCGACGCCGAGGGCAACAAGCTGCGGCACAAATTCGTGCGCGGGCTGATGCGCTCGCCTGCGTCGCTGAACTACCAGGAGGTGCAGGCCGCGATGGACGGCCAGCCCAACGACAAGACCGGACCGCTGCTGGAGCCGGTGATCAAGCCGCTCTACGCCGCCTACGGCGCGCTCAAGGCTGCCCGCGCGCGGCGGCAGCCGCTCGATCTGGACCTGCCCGAGCGCAAGATCGTTCTGGACGACGACGGCAACGTGACCTCGGTCAACTTCGCCGACCGGCTGGATGCGCACCGTCTGATCGAGGAATTCATGATCCTCGCCAATGTCGCCGCGGCCGAGACCCTTGTCGCCAAGAAGACGCCGCTGCTTTTTCGCGTGCACGAAGAACCGCCGCCCGACAAGCTCGAGTCGCTGCGCGATACGGCCGAGGCCGCCGGGCTGACGCTGGCCAAGGGGCAGGTGCTGAAGACCGGGCATCTGAACAAGCTCTTGCACGACGCGGCGGGACGGGAAGAGTCTGAGCTGATCAACCTTGCCACGCTGCGGTCGATGACGCAGGCCTATTACAGCCCCAAGAACTTTGGCCACTTCGGCCTGGCGCTGCAGAACTACGCGCATTTCACCTCGCCGATCCGGCGTTATTCGGACCTCGTCGTGCACCGGGCGCTGATCACGGCGCACGGCTGGGGCGACGACGGCCTGTCACCCGAGGGGATCGAGCGGCTGGACCAGACCGCGCAGCACATCAGCGACACCGAGCGCCGCTCGATGATGGCCGAGCGCGACACAACCGACCGCTATCTCGCCGCCTATCTGTCGGATCGGGTCGGCGCGGAATTCACCGGGCGCATCAGTGGAATCGCCAAATTCGGCGTCTTCGTGAAACTCGATGAGACCGGCGCCGACGGGCTCGTGCCGATCCGGTCACTGGGCAACGAATATTTCCATTTCGACCGCGATGCGGGCACGCTGATGGGCGCCGATACCGGCCGGATCATCGCTCTGGGCCAACGCGCCCGGGTCAAGCTGACCGAGGCCGCGCCGTTGACCGGCGGCATCGCCTTCGAGCTGCTGGAATTGGACGAGGCCGAAATGCCAAAAGGCCGCGGTCGCCCGTCACGCGGGCCAGGGCGCGGGCACGGCAAGGGCGGCCCGCGCCGAAAGGTCGCCAAGGCGCGCAAGAAAGAGGCGAAGGTCAAGCGCAAGGTCACGCGGCAGCGTCGGTCGAAACCCTAGGATTGCGCCGCACAGGTTTGGCGCAGCCAGGCCGGCGTTCCGGCGTCGCCCCTACAATCGGGCGCGGAACTCTGCCAGAACGGCCTCATAGACGTGACGTTTGAAGGGGATGATGTTGTCGACCAGATCGTCGGGATGCAGCCAGCGCCACTTGGAAAACTCCGGATGCGCGGTGGCGATGTCGACATGCGCGTCTTGCCCGAGGAACCGCATCAGAACCCATTTTTGTTCTTGCCCGCGAAACCGGCCTTTCCAGAGCTGGGGCACCAGATCGTGCGGCAGATCGTAGGGCACCCAGCCCTCGGTTTCCGCTTCGATCCGGACAAGATCGGGCGAGACGCCGGTTTCCTCGCCCAACTCGCGCAAGGCCGCCTCGCGCGGGGATTCCCCGGGATCGATTCCCCCCTGCGGCATCTGCCAGGCCTCGACCTGGCTGTCGATCCGCTGGCCAACGAAGACGTGACCGTCGCCGTTGACGAGCATCACGCCGACACAGGGACGATACGGAAGTTTCTCGATCTCTTCAGGGGTCACAGGGCACCGAAATTTTAAGAAAAATTTCGGACCGGAAAACGTGACGTTTTCCGGTCCGTTGCACGGTCAGTCTGCGTTGGGACCAAGCGCGCTGAGGCCTTTGAGGATGTCGATGGCGTAGGCCAGCTGGTAATCCTCTTCACGAAGGGCAGCCGCCGCTTCGGCCTTGGCGCGGTCCTCTTCGATCTGGCGGATCTCGTCCTCGGTCAGCGAATCGTTGTCGAGCGATCCGCGCAGGTCCGCCTCGGAGCGGCTGAAGACGTTGCTCTCTTCTTCCTCGCCCTCCTCAGGCTGGCGGCGCGGCTGTTCCACGACGATGTCTGGGCTCACGCCCAGCGCCTGGATTGACCGCCCCGACGGCGTGTAATAGCGCGCCGTGGTCAGCCGCATGGCGCCATCGCCCCGCAGCGGCATGACCGTCTGGACCGAGCCTTTGCCAAAGCTCTTGGTGCCCACGACGATAGCGCGGCGGTGATCCTGCAGCGCCCCCGCGACGATTTCCGACGCCGAGGCGGAGCCGCCGTTGATCAGCACCACGATGGGCTTGCCCTCGGCCAGATCGCCTTCGGTCGCGTTGAAGCGTTCGCCATCCGCCGGATCGCGGCCGCGGGTCGACACAATTTCTCCGGCATTCAGGAAGGCGTCGCTGACGCGGATCGCCTGGGTCAGCAGCCCGCCCGGGTTGTTCCGCAGATCCAGAACGAAGCCGTTGACGTTCTCCATCCCGCCCAGCGCCTCGACCTCTTTTTGCAGCCCTTCGATCAGGCCCGGCGTCGTCTGGTCGTTGAACGTGGTCACCCGCAGCACGACCGTATCGCCCTGGATACGGGTGCGCACCGCCTGCAGCTTGATCGTGTCGCGGATGATCGACACGTCGAAGGGCTCGTCCTCGCCTTCGCGCACCACGGTGATGATGATCTCGGACCCGACGGGTCCGCGCATAAGGTCGACCGCCTCGTCCAGCGTCAGGCCCAGCACCGATTCGCCATCAACGTGGGTAATAAAATCGCCCGCCTCGATGCCCGCCTCCATCGCCGGCGTGCCGTCGATGGGCGAGACCACCTTCACAAATCCGTCTTCCTGCGTCACCTCGATCCCGAGGCCGCCGAATTCGCCGCGTGTCTGCACCCGCATCTGGGCGGCATCGTCGGGCGACAGATAGCTCGAATGCGGGTCGAGCGAGGTCAGCATCCCGTTGATCGCCGCCTCGATCAGTTCGCTTTCGTCCACCTCTTCAACGTATTGCGCGCGGATGCGTTCGAAAATATCGCCGAAGAGATCCAGCTGTTCGTAGACGCTTGTGGGCCGGGCGCTTTCCTGCGCCAGCAGCGGTCCGACGAATTGCGTGGTCGCGATCACCCCGGCCAGCGTGCCGCCGATGGCGGCCATCACGAATTTCTTCATACCGTTCTCATCCCTTGTCGGTTGCGAACCACGTCAGTGGATCCACGGGCGCATCGCCCTGTCTGATTTCTATATAGAGCGTTTCAGGCCGCCGAGTTCCACCCCCATCACCGGAAGGTGACAGGATCGCCGCGTTTTCCGCCATCTCGCCGCCCATCAGCCCGACCGGACTGCCCGCCGGAAGCACCTGCCCGGCGCTGCCGAAGACCGTGTCGAGCCCCGCCAGAACGATCAGCAGATCGGCCTGCGGTTCCAGAATGCTGACGAGGCCGTAATCCAGAAGCGGCCCGTTGTAGCGGATCGTGGCGGCGGTCGGTGTGGTGACCAGCGCCTGTTCCGGCGTCGCGATCAGAATGCCGGGGCGGATGACACCGGCGGCGTCCGCCTCGCCCGCGCGGCGCAGGATCTCGCCGCGCACCGGCAGCGGCAGGCGGCCCTTCAGATCGTCGATCGGGGGCAGGCTGCTGGCGCTTTCGCCCTCGGCGATTTCGCTGAGGCCGCTGGCGAAACCCGCCAGCGTTTCCGTGGCCGCGATCAGCACCGCGGTCTTGACCGGATCCTCGGTGAACCGGCGCGGCAGGCTGGTGCGGTCGGCCACCGCCTGGCTGAGCGCCGTGCGCGCCACCTGCACACCGGCGAGCCCCTCGCGCAGCGTGTCCACCGCGTTTTGCTGAAGCTGGCGCAGGGCCGTCACCTCTTCGAGATCGGCGCGCAGCCGCGCGGCCTGTTCGGACAGCCCCGGTGTGACGGCGGCCAGCAACATGCCCGAGCGCGCGGTGCCAACCGGCCCCGCCGGGTGCAGCAACGTCTCTGGCCCCGCAGCGCCCCCCAGCGCCGACAGCACGCCCAGAAGCTGGGCAATGTCCTGTTCCTGCGCCACCAGCTTGCGGCTGAGCTCGGTTTCGCGGATCGCCGCCTGCCGGAGCCCCTCGCGCATCGCCTCCAGCCCGTCCTCGTAGGCGCGCACGGTCTCGGTCAGCGCGCGGACCCGGTTGCGCGCCCCGTCGGCCTGATCCAGCTGGATAGACGCCGCTTCGAGCGCCTGAGCGGCCGCTCGCGCCGCAGCGCCCGGATCGGCCGCCACGGGCGTCGCCAAAAGTGCCAGGATCAGCGCCAGCCGCTTCATGCGATCAGGCTTGTCCCGGTCATTTCCTCGGGCTTGTCCAGCCCCATCAACTGCAAGAGCGTCGGCGCCAGATCGGCCAGCCGTCCGTTGCGCAGCCTTGCGCCCTCCGGCCCGCCCACCAGGATCACCGGCACCGGGTTGGTGGTATGAGCCGTATGCGGCCCTCCGGTGACCGGATCGACCATGGTTTCGCAATTGCCGTGATCGGCGGTCACGATCATCGCGCCACCCGCCTGTTCCAGCGCCTCGACCACGCGGCCCAGCCCGGCATCCACCGCCTCGCAGGCCTTGATCGCGGCCTCCAGATCGCCGGTATGCCCGACCATGTCGGGGTTGGCATAGTTGGTCACGATCAGATCATACCCGGCCTCGATCGCGGCGACGAAACGGTCGGTCACCTCCTGCGACGACATCTCGGGCTGCATGTCGTAGGTCGCCACCTTGGGCGACTTGGGCATAAAGCGGTCCTCGCCCGCCTCCGGCTCTTCCTGCCCGCCGTTCAGGAAGAAGGTGACATGCGGGTATTTCTCGGTCTCGGCCAGCCGGAACTGGCGCAGGCCCTTCTTGGCCACCCACTCGCCCAGCGTGTTCACGATCACGCGCTTGGGATAGGCGGTCTGCATATAGGCGTTATGGGCCTCGGAATATTCGACCATGCCCAGCATCGCGCTAAGCTGCATCTTATCGCGCTCGAAGCCGTCAAATTCCGGCGCGCCGATGGCTGCGAGGATTTCCCGCGCGCGGTCGGCGCGGAAGTTGAGGCAAAAGAAACCGTCGCCCTTCTGCACGCCGGAATAGCCATCGATCACCGTGGCGGGGATGAATTCGTCCTGCTTGCCGTTGTCATAACTCTGGCGGACTGCCGTCACCGCATCGGGCGCGCTGCCCCCCTGCCCCCGGATCATGGCGTCGTAGGCGGTCTCGACCCGTTCCCACCGGTTGTCGCGGTCCATGGCGTAATAGCGCCCGATCAGCGTGCCGATACTGGCGCCTTCGGGCAGCCAATCGGCCAGATCCTCGACAAAGCCCTGCGCCGAGTCGGGCGCCACATCGCGCCCGTCGGTGATGGCGTGGACGATCACCTCAAGCCCCTTGCCGGTCAGCAGTTTCACCGCCGCCTTGAGGTGGTCGATATGCCCGTGAACACCCCCGTCCGACACCACGCCCATCACATGCGCCCGCCCTCCGGCGTCTTTGACCGTGTCGGCGAACTTCAGGATCTCTATGTTTTCAAAGAACGACCCATCCTCGATGGCAAGGTCGATCTGCCCCAGATCCATCGCCACCACACGCCCCGCGCCGATGTTCGTATGCCCCACCTCGGAGTTCCCCATCTGCCCGGTCGGCAGCCCCACATCCGGCCCATGAGTGATCAACTGCGCATGAGGACAGGTCGCCATCAGCCGGTCCATCGTCGGCGTATCGGCCAACGCGGGCGCATTGTTCGCCCGCTCTTCACGCAGGCCCCATCCGTCGAGGATGGTAAGGATGACGGGTTTCGGAGTGGTCATGCTGCGACGCCTTTTTGCAAATGCGGCAATTCGGTTCCGTGTACATCAAGACGCAGGGGATGTGGAGGGGTGGCGGGGATCGGATACGACGCCAGCCCCCCAAGCCGCGACCAGCGCCTGCCCGTGGGGTGGCGCTGCAACGGCGGTTCTTTGCACTTTATCCCTGCCAAGTCATTGCGTCGAATGATCGGCGTGCCCACGTCGACAAAGCGCCAGCCCGAGGGGACGGGCAGGCGCTGACAGCAGACGGCCTGCGGCCTTGATTCCGCGACTTGGCTATAGAAATACCGGTGCCTACCCCTGCAACGCCTTCACCACCAGTTCCCCCTCCTCACGGGCCTTCATGGCCGAGGCGGCGGCGTGGGCGCCGGCGGCGGTGGTGTAGTAGGGGATCTTGTCGTACAAAGCGACCGAGCGGATTTCGCGGCTGTCTTCGACCGCCGCGGCGCCTTCGGTGGTGTTCATCACCAGCTGGATGCCGCCGTCCTTCATCAGGTCCACGATGTTCGGGCGGCCTTCATAGACCTTCTTGACCACGTCGCAGGCGATCCCTTCCACCTTGAGGAAGGACGCGGTGCCGGCGGTGGCGACGATGCCGAATCCCAGATCGGTCAGGATCCGCGCGGTCTCGATCAGTTGCGGGGTCTTGTCGTCGTCCTTGATAGAAAAGAACACCGTGCCGCTTTCGGGCAGCACGTTGCCCGCGCCCATCTGCGCCTTGAGGAAGGCACGTGCAAAGGACCGGTCCCAGCCCATGACCTCGCCGGTCGAGCGCATCTCTGGCCCGAGGATCGTGTCGACGCCGGGGAAGCGGGCGAAGGGCAGCACGGCCTCTTTCACCGAGAACCACGGCATCATCGGATCGGCCAAAGTCATCGGATCGGCCAGCGGCAGGATCGTGTCGTAATCGGCGTTCTCGGGGTATGCCTCGCGCAGCGGGAAGTCCGACAGCGGGGCGCCCGCCATGATCCGCGCCGCGATGCTGGCGATGGCACTGTCGGTGGCCTTGGCCACAAAGGGCACGGTGCGCGAGGCGCGGGGGTTGACCTCGATCAGGTAGATCTCGCCGTCCTTGATGGCGAATTGCACGTTCATCAGGCCGACGACGTTCAGCGCCCTGGCCAGCGCCTCGGTCTGGCGTTTGATTTCGTCGAGCACCTCGGAGGACAGCGAATAGGGCGGCAGCGAGCAGGCGGAATCGCCCGAATGCACGCCCGCCTCTTCGATGTGCTGCATGATGCCGGCGACGTGCACGGCAGTGCCGTCGCAGAGCGCATCGACGTCCAGTTCGACCGCGCCGGCAAGGTAGCTGTCAAGCAGCACCGGACTTTTGCCCGACACGACAACCGCCTCGTCGATGTAGCGGCGCAGGTGGTCCATGTCGCGCACGATCTCCATCGCGCGGCCGCCCAGCACGTAGGAGGGGCGGATCACCAGCGGAAAGCCGATCTCTTCGGCGATGGCGAGCGCCTGTTCGTCGGTCGAGGCGATGCCGTTCTTGGGCTGTTTCAGCCCCAGCCGGTTCACCAGTTCCTGAAACCGCTCGCGGTCTTCGGCCAGGTCGATGGCGTCGGGCGTGGTGCCCAGGATCGGGATGCCCTCGTCATGCAGCGCATTGGCGAGCTTGAGCGGCGTCTGCCCGCCGAATTGCACGATCACGCCGTGCAGCGTGCCGTTCTCCTGCTCGACCCGCAGGATCTCCATCACGTGCTCGAAGGTCAGCGGTTCGAAATAGAGCCGGTCGGAGGTGTCGTAGTCGGTGCTGACGGTCTCGGGGTTGCAGTTGACCATGATGGTCTCGTAGCCCGCGTCGGTCAGCGCGAAACAGGCGTGACAGCAGCAATAGTCGAACTCGATCCCCTGCCCGATCCGGTTCGGGCCGCCGCCGAGGATGACCACCTTCTTGCGGTCCGACGGGCGCGCCTCGCATTCGACCTCGCCCATCATCGGGGCCTCATAGGTGGAATACATGTAGGGGGTCTGGGCCTCGAATTCGGCCGCGCAGGTGTCGATCCGCTTGAAGACCGCGTTGACGCCCAGATTGCGGCGGGCGCGGCGGACCTGGCCTTCGTCGCGGCCGGTCAGTTCGGCCAGACGCGCATCGGTAAAGCCCAGCATCTTGAGCGCGCGCAAACCGCTTTCGGTCACCGGCAGGCCGTTCTTGCGCACCTCGTTCTCGGCCTCGACGATCTCGCGGATGCGGGCCAGGAACCAGGGGTCGAACATGGTCACGCCGTGGATTTCGTCGTCGGTCAGCCCGTGGCGCATGGCCTGCGCGATGGTGCGCATCCGGTCCGGGGTCTGCTGGCCGATGGCCTTGATCACGGCGGCCTTGTCGGGGGCCCCCGGAATGTCGACCTCGTCAAAGCCGGTCAGGCCGGATTCCATCGACGCCAGCGCCTTTTGCAGGCTCTCGTGGATGGTGCGGCCGATGGCCATCGCCTCGCCCACCGATTTCATCGCGGTGGTCAGGTGGGGCTCGGACCCGGGGAATTTCTCGAAGGCGAATTTCGGGATCTTGGTGACGACATAGTCGATCGTCGGCTCGAAGCTGGCGGGCGTGACCTTGGTGATGTCGTTGTCGAGCTCGTCGAGCGTATAGCCCACCGCAAGCTTCGCGGCGATCTTGGCGATGGGAAAGCCGGTCGCCTTGGACGCCAGCGCCGAGGAGCGCGACACCCGCGGGTTCATCTCGATCACGACCATGCGGCCGGTTTCCGGGTTGACCGCCCATTGCACGTTCGACCCGCCGGTCTCGACCCCGATCTCGCGCAGCACGGCGATCGAGCCGTTGCGCATGATCTGGTATTCCTTGTCGGTCAGCGTCAGCGCCGGGGCCACGGTGATCGAATCGCCCGTGTGCACGCCCATCGGATCGACGTTTTCGATGGAACAGACGATGATCGCGTTGTCCGCCTTGTCGCGGACGACCTCCATCTCGAATTCCTTCCAGCCCAAAAGGGATTCATCCACCAGGATCTGCCCGACCGGCGAGGCATCCATGCCCGAGCGGCAATAATGGATGTAGTCCTCGCGGTTGTAGGCCACGCCGCCGCCGGTGCCGCCCAGGGTAAAGGCCGGGCGGATGATCGCCGGAAGGCCGACATACTCCAGCGTTTCCAGCGCCTTGGCGACGCCGGCATCCAGATCGTGTTTGCCGTTGGCCTTCTTGGGCGCGGTGACGATGGTGGCCTTGGGGTTTTCCAGCCCGATCCGGTCCATCGCCTCGCGAAAGAGCTTGCGGTCCTCGGCCATCTCGATGGCCTCGCGCTTGGCGCCGATCATCTCGACGCCGTATTCCGCCAGAACCCCCATCTCTTCCAGCGCCAGCGAGGTGTTCAGCCCGGTCTGCCCGCCCATTGTGGGCAGCAGCGCGTCGGGGCGTTCCTTTTCGATGATCTTGGCGACGACCTCGGGGGTGATCGGCTCGATATAGGTGGCGTCGGCCAGTTCCGGGTCGGTCATGATCGTGGCGGGGTTCGAGTTGACCAGGATCACCCGATACCCCTCTTCCCTGAGCGCCTTGCAGGCCTGAGCCCCGGAATAGTCGAACTCGCAGGCCTGGCCGATGACGATAGGCCCCGCGCCGATGATCATGATGGAGTTGATATCGGTCCGTTTGGGCATGGGTCACCTCATGTCGAGCAGCGATCGGACCGGGGGCGGCCCGGCCTGCAAATTGTCCTGCGTTATAGACATGCGGCAAGGCGGCGCAAGCCCAATGGGGTCCTGCGCCGCCTCGTTTCGGCGTTTCGCCGGATCGGGGGCTGCGACCGGGTCAGCCGCGCCGGAAAAGCCGCGCCATCAGCCCGCGCCGTTCCGGTTTCGGCGCGATTTCATCGGGCTGGCGGACGGGCTGCGCCGCACGCATATGCGGCGGCTGCGTCAGGGCGCTGGGCTGCTGCGGAACCACCCGGCGCGGCTGCACCGGGGTCTCCATCTGCGGCTCTTCGATTTCAGACGGCCGACGGGTCTTTGCCGCAAACGGCTGCGGCTGAAGCTGAACCGGCGGGCGCTCAGGCGCGGGGTTCTGCACCGGCGGGCGCTGCAATTGCGGCACCGACTGCGCGGCAGGGTCGGCCCGCGGCGCGGGCGGCGGTTCGGACGAGGTCTGCAAAAGCCCAAGATCGCCGGTTTCGGCAAGAATGTCCTTGATCGACCGAAGCGTCACAGCGGTCGTTTCGTGCGAGGGTTCGCTTTCCAGCATTTCAAGGCGTCTATTTTCCATCGTCGGTTCTCCGATCCGGATTCAAAGCTGGGGCGGACCATGACGGATGCTTGTGGCGTGGATAGGGAAAGAACATGGCGGACGCGCCTTTTTGGCCCCGCGCCCCCGCGCAATCGCACTCATACAGCGCTAATCCGGCCAAAACGCGCGCGTTCCCTTGACGCCGGGCCGCATCGCAGGTTTATCGGCGCAAACCCAATTCACGACGTTCCGAAGGGGCGAAAGCCATGCATGCCTATCGCAGCCACACCTGCGCCGACCTGACGAAATCCGATGTCGGCACCAACGTCCGCCTGTCCGGCTGGGTGCACCGCATCCGCGACCACGGCGGGGTGCTCTTCATCGACCTGCGCGACCATTTCGGCATCACCCAGGTGCTCTGCGATCCGGATTCGCCGGTCTTTGCCGAGGTCGAGAAGGTGCGCTCGGAATGGTGCATCCGCATCGACGGCGAGGTGAAGGCCCGCGCCGAGGGGCTGGTCAACCCCAAGATCCCCACCGGCGAGATCGAGGTCTACATCCGCGACATGGAGGTTCTTGGCGCCGCCGAGGAACTGCCGCTGATCGTCTTCGGCGATCAGGAATACCCCGAGGAAACCCGCCTGCGCTATCGCTACCTCGACCTGCGGCGCGAGGCGATGCAGAGCAACATGAAACTGCGGTCCGACGTGGTGGCCAGCATCCGCCGCCGGATGTGGGATCAGGGGTTCCGCGAATACCAGACGCCGATCATCACCGCCTCAAGCCCCGAGGGCGCGCGCGACTTTCTGGTGCCGTCGCGCCTGCATCCGGGCAAGTTCTACGCCCTGCCGCAGGCGCCGCAGCAGTTCAAGCAGCTGATCATGGTGTCGGGCTTCGACAAGTATTTCCAGATCGCGCCCTGCTTTCGCGACGAGGACCCGCGCGCCGACCGCTCGCCCACCGATTTCTACCAGCTCGACATGGAAATGTCGTTCGTCGAACAACAGGACGTGTTCGATACGATCCAGCCGGTGATCGCGGGCGTGTTCGAAGAGTTCGGCGGCGGCCGCAAGGTCGACCAGACGTGGGAGCAGATTTCCTACAAGGACGCCGCACTCTGGTACGGCACCGACAAGCCCGACCTGCGCAACCCGATCAAGATGCAAGTGGTCAGCGACCATTTCCGCGGCTCGGGCTTTGCCATCTTCGCCAAGCTGCTGGAACAGGACGGCACCGAGATCCGCGCCATCCCCGCCCCCAAGGGCGGCAGCCGCAAGTTCTGCGACCGCATGAATGCGTTTGCGCAGAAAGAGGGCCTTCCGGGCATGGGGTATATCTTTTGGCGCGATCAGGGCGACGGCATGGAAGCCGCAGGCCCCCTGGCCAAGAACATCGGCCCGGAACGTACCGAGGCGATCCGCCAGCAGCTCGGCCTGGGTGTCGGCGATGCGGCGTTCTTCCTGGGCGGCAAGCCTGCGAGTTTCGAACGCGTGGCCGCCAAGGCCCGCGTCACCATCGGCGAAGAGCTGGGGCTGACCGACAAAGACCGCTTCGCCTTTGCCTGGGTGGTCGATTTCCCGATGTACGAGGCCGACGAGGACACCGGCGAGATCGACTTCAGCCACAACCCCTTTTCGATGCCGCAGGGCGGGATCGAGGCGCTGGAAGACGATCCGCTGAACGTGCTGGGCTATCAGTACGACCTGGCCTGCAACGGTTACGAGCTGGTCAGCGGCGCGATCCGGAACCACAAGCCCGAGATCATGTTCAAGGCTTTCGAACTGGCGGGCTATGGCGAGGACGAGGTGAAGAAGCGCTTTGGCGGCATGGTCAACGCCTTCAAATTCGGCGCGCCCCCGCACGGCGGCTGCGCCGCGGGCATCGACCGGATCGTCATGCTGCTGGCGGACGAAGCCAACATCCGCGAGGTCATCATGTTCCCGATGAACCAGCGCGCCGAGGACCTGATGATGAACGCGCCCTCCGATCCGTCCAGCGACCAGCTGATGGAGCTGCGCCTGCGGGTCATCCCCGAGGACTAAGCCGGGTTTCAGTCCGGTGTGATGTTGTCCGGCAGAATGCCGAACACCAGCACCGGACAGCCGCCGCTGCGGCCCGCCGCGATTCGGCTGATCAGCTTGTGCGTACCCGTCGTGCTGGCGCCGAACTTGGCGGCGACGGTCCTGTCTGTCTCGTTCCCGTTCTTGTCCAGACAATAGCCCAGCGACTGGAAGAACTCGTTGGACAGCTCGCGCGTGACGATCACGCCGACGTCGATCACCCCCGCCTCAAAGAAGCTGCGGAAGGCATAGAGATCGCGGTCGTAGGTCTGATCCTTGCTGTTCCATTCATAGTCAAAGGCGACACGGCCACGCCAGAAATCCACCAGATGGTTGTGGATGTAGTCGTCGCGGATGATGCGGTCGATCTCGGGCGCGGCGTCGCCCTTGCCCGCGCGCAGTTTCACCACCAGATCGGCCTCGATCCGCACTTCCTGATGAAACCCTTCGCGCGCGGCGAGGTCGGCGAACCGCGTCGTGGCCGACATCCGGTTGCCGCCCGGCGCGCGAATCTCGGATCGGCTGATGGTGAAGTCGCGCAGCACCCGCAGCACCGCGGCCATTTCCTGCGGAGCGCGCTGCGCCAGAATCGCCGCTGCGCTGCGATAGCTGGTGACCGAATAACGCTGGCCCAGCGACCACGACAATTGCGATTTCGTCAGATCCTCGGTGTCGAACACAGCGTCGTCAACGCGCCGCGGCTTCGTCATTCGGCCGCGACACCGGAATTGTAGGCGTAGGTCTTCCAGCCGGGCTTGTAATCCGCGTCGGCCTGATTGCCCCAGACGGTCCACCCCTCGCGGACCCCGCGCCCGAACAGTTCCAGATACGGGCCCCAGGAACATTCCTCGATCAGGCGATATTGTTCATCCGGCTTGCGCGAATGTTCCCGCTTGCGGGTCTGCAGCATGTTCACCTGCCGCCGCCCCGGTGGCAGCGTGCGGGCGTTCTTGCCCCGCGTGCCGAACAGCAAAATCTCGGTCACGTTGCGGAAATAAAAGCCGACGCCGCGCCCGTCCGATCCGCCATCCTTGCGGATCTTGTGCCAGATGATGTTGGATTTGTACTGAAACCCCCAGGCCTGCAGCACCTGCAGGCCTTCGGGCAACAGCGCATTGGGCACCCAGAGGTAGCAATGCGCGGTGTCTTCCAGATGATCGGCGACGGGCAGATCGCAGATCTCCTCCAGCGTCATGGTGGGATAGCGCGACAGCCGCTTGTGTTCCGGGGCCACCTTGCCCGTGCGGTTGGTGAACCGCCACGGCGGATCCGCCATCACGCAGGCGAACCTGTCTTTCCCCAGAAACCGGGACAAATCTTGTGCCGCTTGGTTGGTCATGTCCCACATACTGATGAAAGAAAGCGTGAATGTCATGTGAACTTTTGTAGAACATACTGCGGGTGAAGCGTTAATGACAACCTGACCCGGGCGATTTTTTGCCGCCCCTCGCCAAGAGCACTGGATTCTCGTCATTTCCGACACCACGTTACCGGTATCACAGTCGGATCGGCTCTCATGAAATTCGACCCCGTTCTTGCAGATATCCGTTTTGGGTGCGGGCTCTCGCCGCGGGTGGGGCCGCCGGGCGCGTCGCAGGCGATTCTCGACAGCCTAGACGCCCCCGATCGCGTCGCCCGGACGTTTCCGATCGAACCGTTCGAGACCTTCCTCATCCGGATGCAGGAGCGGCAGCGGCTGAGCAAGATCCGCCGCGCCCAGCGCGGCACCCCCGAGGCAGAGGCGGCCAGGAAGGCCATTAAGGTTCTGAACAAGACCGCGCGAATCGATCAGGCGACCTGGATGGGGCAACACATCCTGCGTCGCACCTGGACCGACGCGCCCTTCCGCGAACGGCTGACCTTTTTCTGGGGCGACCACTTTACCGCCGCAGGCAAGGCCGGGCTGATCCGCCGCGCCACCTCGCCCTATTTCGAAAGCGCGATCCGGCCCAATATTGCCGGCCGGTTCGAGGACCTGCTGATCGCCGCCGTGACCCATCCTTTGATGGTGCATTACCTCGATCAGGACAGCTCGATCGGCCCCAGCAGCGAGATGGCCGCGAAGCGCGGAAAGGCGGCCGGGCTGAACGAAAACCTTGCCCGCGAGGTGCTGGAGCTGCACACGCTGGGCGCGGACGGGCCCTATACCCAGGCGGACGTGCGCCAGCTGGCGGAATTGCTGACCGGGCTGACGCTGAATTTCCAAACCGGCACGCATTTCCGCAAACCCTTCGCCGAGCCAGGGGCCGAGACCGTGCTGGGCAAGAGCTATGGCGGCGACAATCCGAACCTGGGCGACATCCGCGCGGTGCTGCGCGATCTCGCGCGGCATCCGTCGACCGCCCGGCATCTGGCGCGCAAGCTGGCGGTGCATTTCGTGTCCGACAGCCCCGACCCCGATCTGGTCGCCGCGCTCGAACGCAGCTACCGTGACACCGGCGGCGATCTGAAGGCGCTTTATGCCACGCTGCTCGACCATCCGGGCGCGTGGCGGCCCGAGGGGGGTAACGTGAAACAGCCCTTCGATTTCATCGCCTCGGCCTGTCGCGCGCTGGCCCTGCCCAGGACGGCCTTCGACGGCATGAAGGAAAACCGGTTCCGCACCCTCGTGATCCGTCCGCTGGGGCTGATGGGGCACATCTGGGAAAAGCCCGACGGCCCCGACGGGCTGGACGAGGCGGACACCGCCTGGGTGACGCCGCAGGGCCTGGCTGCGCGGCTGCAATGGGCGGTGACCGTGCCGCAGCTGCTGCTGCCCGACCTGCCCGATCCGCGCGATTTCGCCCAAACGGCGCTTGGCCCGCGCGCGTCGCCGCCGGTGCGCTTTGCCGCCGAGGCCGCCGAAAGCCGGTGGGAGGGGATCGGCCTGATCCTCGCCTCGCCCGCATTCCAAAGGATGTGACCATGACCGATCCGCTGTCCCGCCGCGCTTTTCTGGGCCGCTCCGCGCTGATCGGCTGCTCGCTGGCCGCCAGCCCGCTGCTGACGCCGGTCACCTTCGCCAGCGCGCCGGGTGACAACCGGCTGGTGGTGATCGTCCTGCGCGGCGGCATGGACGGGCTCGACGTCGTGCGCCCGCTGGGCGACCCGAATTACGCCGCGCTGCGCGCCATGGCCGAACCCGAGGCGGACCCCCCCGTCGATCTGGACGGGTTTTTCGCCATGCATCCCAAGCTGCGGGTGCTGGAGCCGCTGTGGAAGGACGGCGATCTGGGCTTTGTGCACGCGGTCTCGACCCCCTACCGCGACAAGCGCAGCCATTTCGACGGGCAGGACGTGCTCGAGGCGGGAATCACCGATCTGTCGCAGGGGCTGACGCGAGACGGGTGGCTGAACCGGATGCTGCAGCATTATCCCGGGGCCGGCACCGAAACCGCCTTTGCGCTGGGGCGCGATCCGATGACGGTGATGACCGGCGACGCTCCGGTGTCGCGCTGGACGCCCGAGGCCGACCTGGCGCTCAGCCCGCAGGCGCTGCGCCTGGCCGAGGTGGTGATGGCCGAGGATCCGCTCTTTGCCAGCACTTTCGCGCAATCGGTGGCCCTCGCCGGCGGCGACGGCGACCCGGTGGAATTCACCGGCGGCGCGGACGAGATGATGTCTATGATGCAGGCCGATCAGAGGGCCTCCAGGGGCGTGGCGCTGGAAACCCGGATCGCCTCTTTCGCCGCCCAGCGTCTGCGCGCGGACACGCGCATCGCGGCGTTTTCGATCAACGGCTGGGACACGCACGAGCGGCAGGACCGCAGCCTGCCCCGTGCACTCGGGCGGCTGGCCGAGGTGATCCTGACCCTGAAATCCGAATTGCGCGGCCCGGTCTGGAAAAAGACGGCCATCGTGGCGATGACGGAATTCGGGCGGACCGCCCGGCTGAACGGCACGACTGGCACCGATCACGGCACCGGCGGCGCGATGGTGCTGGCGGGCGGCGCGATCCGGGGCGGGCGGGTCGTGGCGGACTGGCCCGGGCTGGCCGAGGCCGACCTCTACGACCGCCGCGACCTGATGCCGACGCGCGACCTGCGCGCGCATACCGGCTGGCTATTGCGCGGCCTTTACGGGCTGAACCGCGATCTGATCGAAACCACCGTCTTTCCGGGCGCCGAGCTGGGCGACGACCCCGGTCTTCTGCTGTAACGCCGCAAACGGTGCCTAGACAGCCACCCGTTCGCTGAGCCGGTCCTGCACCAGCCCCGCGATACGCGCGATGTCCGATTGCAGCGGCTTGCCATTGGCCCGCGCCCGGGCGAGGGATTCGACCGCCGATTGCAGATCCGTATCGCCCGCGCTGCCCGCCACGCCGCGCAGGAACTGCGCCACGTAATCCAGCGTGCGGTTGTCCGCGTGGTCGCCCAGCACGTCGGCCACATGCGCCATGTCGTCACGAAAGGCCAGCGGATCGGGAAAGATCGGATCGTCGCGCACCTCGCGCGCGCCCTTGGGCCGGCGGTCGGGCGGCAGGGCGCCGATCACCTTGTTCTGGAACATGCTCAGGCTGCTGATGGGCTTTTCCAGAAACCCGTCCGCCCCGGCGGCGATGGCCGCCGCCTCTGCCTCGGGATCGCCGCTGATGCCCAGGATCACCGACACCCGCGGCACGTATGTGTCAAGCTCGGCGATCAGATCGGCGCCCGAACCGTCCGGCAGGCCCATATCGACGATCAGAACCGACGGGCGGTAGACCTGCAGATGCCGCCGCCCCGCCTTGAGACTGTCGGCGCGGCGGATGCGCGCCCCGCTGCGCAGGCAGAGCAATCGCATCGCATCGCAGGCGTATCGGCTGTCTTCGACCACCAGCACCGTGAGCCCCAGAAGGGGGCGGGTCGCTGTGGGCCTCGGCATCGGGTCGAATGCGGTCGTGTCGTCCATGAGCCCCTCCATCTTGGTGCAGGACTCAGCTTGGCTCACTCATCGCTAACAGCGCGTTAATGACGCAGGGTTCTTGCCGCGCAGCCCCGGCGTTGCCATAACGCAAGCGACACCAGCCTGACCGGAGAGCTTCATGATCGGACGCCTGAACCACGTAGCCATCGCCGTGCCCGACCTCGACGCCGCCGCCGCGCAATACCGCGACGCCCTGGGGGCCAAGGTCGGCGCGCCGCAGGACGAACCCGATCACGGCGTGACCGTCATCTTCATCGAGCTGCCCAACACCAAGATCGAGCTGCTCTACCCCTTGGGCGACGACAGCCCGATCAACGGGTTCCTGGAAAAGAACCCCTCGGGCGGCATTCACCATGTCTGCTACGAGGTCGACGATATCCTCGCCGCGCGCGATCATCTCAAGGCCAGCGGCGCCCGCGTTCTGGGCAATGGCGAGCCCAAGATCGGCGCGCATGGCAAGCCGGTGCTGTTCCTGCATCCCAAGGATTTCAACGGCTGCCTGGTGGAACTCGAGCAGGTCTGACTTAACTATCCGCCAGGAGGCGCATCATGGGCATCACATCCGGTCTGGTTCTGTTCGCGGTCATCTGGTTCATGACGTTTCTCGTCGTGATCCCGATCCGGCTGGAAACGCAGGGCGACCGCGGCGAGATCGTGCCCGGCACCCATGCCGGCAGCCCCGAGGTGCACAACCTGCGCCGCAAGGCGTGGATCACGACGGGGGTGTCGGTGGTGCTCTGGGCGATCATCGCGACGATCATCCTGACCGGCACCATCACCGTGCGCGACATCGACAGCTGGATGTTCAACATCATGGAGCCGGTCGAGGGCTGACGCCCCTGCCCGGCAACGCGCCGCTCAGGCGCGCGGCACGGGACGCTGGACGAAACAGGGGATGCCCTCGGGGATCGGGTGCCAGTCGGGCGCCGATCCGGTCCAGATGGCGATCGCTGGTGCGGCAGCGCTTTGCGGCGCAAAGATCCCGACCTTGAGCACGTATTTGTCCGGGTATTTCTCCAGCTCGGAATGAGTGGGCGTGCCGCAGACCGGGCAAAAGCAGCGCGTTACATCGCCGCCGCTGTTGCCCTTGACCGTATAGCGCCCGACCTCGCCCGACATGGTCACCGCGCTGCGGTCCACCATTGTGATATAGGCCGGCCCCCCGCCCATGACGGTCTGGCATTCGCTGCAATGGCACTGCATCGTCAGCCCCATGCCACCGCTCAGCGTTACCTGCACCGCGCCGCAGAGGCATTGCCCCTGCTGGATCTGGTCTTCGTCACTCATCTTGCGGCCCTCCGTTGCCCGGCCGCGGGCGCGGCCCCTCGGCAAAGCCTAGCAGATGACACACCCGATGCGGCGCGATTTTCTCGGCGGGTTAGCGGCGCGCCTGGAGGCCGTGGAAGATATGCGTAAAGGTGGCGGCCCCGAGGATCGGGATCAGCAGGTTCAAGAGCGGCACCGACAGCGGCATCGCCATCAGCGTGCCCGCGAACCAGATCGTCGCCAGATGCCTGCGCCGCAGCACCTTGGCCTCGGCCCGGCCGACCCGCCGCATGGCCGCGAGGGTGAAATATTCCCGGCCCAGAAAGAACCCGTTCAGCCCCCAGAAGATGAACAGCGCAGCCGGTGGGAACATCACATAGAGAAAGATCGCCAGCAGGTTCGCCCCGATCAGCACCCCCAGAAAGTTCAGCGTATCGCGCACCGCGTCGCCGAAGGGCACCTTGGTGGCCGGGGGCAGATGCGGGTAATGCCGGTCCTCGACCGCCTGCGCGACCTCTTCCAGGAACATCGACGTGATCGCCGAGGCCACCGGCACCATCAGGAACACCGACAGAATCAGCATCACGCCGAGCGACCCCCAGGTCAGCAGGTCGTCCAGCCATTGCACCTCGCCGATCAGGGGGATCGTCGCCTCGGGGCCGATCAGCGTGTTCAGCAGCCACAGGAACCCGGCATAAAAGGCCACCAGCAGGGCGATCGTCAGCACGATCCCCAGCATCAGCACCCGGCGAAAGCGCCGGTCGCCGATCTGCGCGACGGCCTTGAAGAACGCCGTGAAGATCATTCCGAAACCCATTCGGTGATGGCGTCGAGATCGGGCCGGGGGCGTTCGGGCGGCGCGCTGGTTTCGGTGCCGATATGCACAAAGCCGACCACTCGTTCGTTCGCAGCGAGCCCCAAGGCCTCCTCGACGAAGACCCGGTCATGCGAGGCCCAGCCCGACAGCCAGTTCGCGCCGTGCCCCTCGGCCAGCGCGGCGTTGAGCAAGGCCAGGCAGACCGCGCCCGCCGAATAGGTCTGTTCGATGGCGGGGATCTTGGGGCTGTCTTTCTGCACTTCGATCACAGCGATGCAGAAAGGGCTGTTGGCAAAGGCCACGCGGCCCTTTTCGATGGTGTCGGCATCCTTGCCCAGCGCCACCCCCCGCGCCTCGACCGCGCGGGCGACGCGCGGCAAGGCCGCGCCTTGCAGCACGATAAAGCGCCAGGGTTCCAGCTTGCCGTGGTCGGGCGTGCGTGCGGCGGCGGTCAGAATGCGCCTTTGCGACTCTGCATCGGGGCCGGGGGCGCGCAGGGTCTTGGCCGGCCGCGAACGGCGGCTCAGCAGAAATTGCATCACGGCGGGATCGGCTTTGGGCATCGGAGACTCCGTTCGGTTTGGCCTTATGTCAGGGCGCGTCCCGCAGGTTTCAACCGAAAAACGCTTTGGCGGGCGGGATTGGCCCGTGCTAGGCGCGGGCCATGTCCTTGCCCGATCTCTCCGCCCGGGCCGTTCCGGGCGCCGTTCTGACCGTGCGCGTCACCCCCAAGGCGGCGCGCAACCGGATCGTCGTTGAGGATGCCGTTATCCGGGTCTACGTCACCACGGCGCCAGAGGCGGGCAAGGCCAATGTCGCCGTGCTGAAGCTGCTGGCCAAGGCGCTCGGCCTGCCGAAATCGCGGCTGTCGCTGATCCGGGGCGAGACCGGGCGCGACAAGCAGGTGCGCATCGACGGCTAAGGCCGCCTAGCCGCGCCGGTAGACGCCCTCGGGCATGTTGATCGCCGCGGCAAGGTCGCGCATCTGGGTCATCGACAGGGTGATCTTGTGCGTCCGGTCGGTGCGCGGGTCGTATTGCTCGACCGTGACGCATTCCTCGAAGGACGAGACGACCACATCTTCCTGAAGATGCGATTCGCCCTCATCCACGAGGGTGACAACGGTGGCGTCGAATTCGTGCTCTATGCTGAACATGGGGCCAGCCTAGCCAATGCGCCGCGCCTTGCCCAGCCTTTCGCGCCGCCTGTGCATCGCAAAAAGCGCCGGGGCGGCGATGTGGTCATAGACCAGGCGCGCCACCGTGGCGACGCCGGGCAGACGGACGAACCGGGCCAGCCAGCGCCAGCGCGGCATCCGCTCCCATAGCAGCGCAAAGGCGGGCACGCCGCTGTAAAGCTGGCCGCCTTGCATGACGTGAAACCGCCGCGCCGCGTCGCGCGGGGTCAGGCCGAAACGCTCCAGCTCGCCCTCGGACAGGCCGGAATAGGCCACGTCGAGGCCCGCGCGCGCCGTGCTGCGCTTATAGCCCATCACCTCGCGGGCGCAGATCGGGCAGGTGTCGTTGTAGATCACGGTCATTTCGCTCATCCCCGGCGATGTAGGGGCCGGCAAGGCTCTGCCAAGTCCACAAATTGTGACTGGCCCATGGCGGCGCGGCCCTATACCCCTGTTGGTCGTAGCCTACCGCGGACCGATCATGACCCGTCTCCTGCCCTTTCTGCTCTTTCTGTTGGCCGCGTGCGAGGCGGTGCCGCCGGTCACGTCCCGGTCGCAAGAGCCGCTGGCAGAGACCGGGGATCCCCTCCGGCTCCGCGCGATCCGCGCCGAGCGCAATTTCATCCGCGTGGTCGAAACCGTCGAGCCGGTGGCTGAACGCGAATGCCGCCGCCTTGCGCCGCGGCTCAACTGCGATTTCCAGATCGTCATCGACGACCGCGCCGGCCAGCCGCCCAACGCCTTTCAGACCGTGGACCGGCTGGGCCGTCCGATCATCGCCTTCAATCTCGCGCTGATCGCCTCGGCCCGGAACATCGACGAACTGGCCTTCGTCATGGGGCACGAATCGGCGCACCACGTTCTCGACCATCTGGCCCAGACCCAGCAGAACGCGGCAGTCGGCGCGGTGATCTTCAGCGGTCTGGCCGCCCTGACCGGCGCCGACCCCGAAGCGATCCGCTCGGCCGAGGAACTGGGCGCGGCCGTGGGCGCGCGCAGCTATTCCAAGGATTTCGAGCTTGAGGCCGACAGGCTGGGCACCGTTATCGCCGCCCGCGCCGGCTATGACCCGATCCGGGGGGCCGCGTTCTTTACCCGCATTCCGGACCCCGGCAACAGCTTTCTGGGCAGCCACCCGCCCAATGCCGCGCGCCTCGCAGTGGTCAGGGAAACGGTGCAGGCGATTGGCGCGCCGTCAGGTTGACCTGAATCAAGGTGGCATCGCGGCCGTTTCGCTAGGGTTCGTCAACCAACGCGGGAGATCAGGATGCAAAACACCGAAACGCTGAAACGCCACGCGGCCCTTGTGGACCGGATGGCCGAGACTTTGGGCCTGGACCTGGAAGAGCTTGCCCTGCGCGGCGCCCTGCCTATCCCCGAGATCGACGACGCGGTGCTGCGCTGCACCGGCTGCTCCAATCCCGAAGGCTGTGAACACTGGCTCGACACCCAGGGCCAGCAGGCCGAGGCGACGCCGCGGTTCTGCCGCAACGCCGATCTTTTCGATGCGCTGAAGCGGGGCGACAACGTCGGCTGACGGGCCGCGCTGCTCTGACGTTTCAAGAGCTGAGAAAGGGACGGCCCCTGCGCCGTCCCGTCAGTGCGCGCAGCGCCCGCGTCAGTGCGGGCGCAGGTTCCGTGCCGAGGCCTTGATAGCCGAATACTGGCCCGACGGGCGGAAGCGCCACAGGTACTCGGGCAGCACGGCCTCGAGAGACACCGGCGCGATGCCGAGGTCGGCAAAGCCCTTGGCCCCGTCCGACACCACGTTGTCGCGGCGCAGGTTGCACACCTGGTCGCGGGTGATCTGCGCGGGAACCAGCCCACCCGTCAGCTTGCTGACGAACTCGGACACCGAGCCGATAATGTTCGCCGCCCAGAACGGAATGTTGAGCACCAGCCGCCGCCGGCGGATCACCCCCAGCATCTGCTGCATCAGCTCGCGGAAGCTGTCCACATCCGGCCCGCCCAGCTCATAAACACCCGGTGCCGCCTGCCCCGTGACGCCCAGCACAGCGGCCTTGGCGACGTCGTCGACATAGACCGGCTGAAACCGCGTCTCGGCACCGACCACCGGCAGGACCGGCCCAAAGCGGGTCATCTCGGCAAAGCGGTTAAAGAATTGGTCCTCGGGCCCGAAGACGATGGACGGGCGCAGAATCATGGCCCCGGGCATGTGCCGCAGAACGGCGTCCTCGCCCTCGGCCTTGGTGCGCGCATAGTCGCTGTCGCTGGTCTTGTCCGCACCGATGGCCGAAACATGGACCATCCGCGCAACCCCCTCTTCGGCGGCGATGCGCGCGACCCGCTCGGCCCCGTCCGCCTGCACCGCATCAAAGGTGTTCTTGCCGCTCGGCGCCAGAATACCGACGCAGTTCACCACCGCATCCGCGCCCTGCATGACCGCCCGCACCGAGGCGTCGTCGCGGATGTTGCACAACACCGGCTCGACCTGGCCGACAACGCCGTAGGGGCGCACGAAGATCGCCTCGTTCGGGCGGCGCACCGCGACCCGCACGCGCCAGCCCGCTTTCGCCATCCGCCGCGCGATGTAGCGGCCGACAAAGCCCGATCCGCCGTAGATTGTGACGAGTTTCGACATGGAATAGGCCCCTTTTCGTGGCTTGGCTCAACGCCTTGCATACCGGCCTTGCCGGGGCCGGGCAAGGTGCGCGATTGCCGCGTGCCGATTCCTTGATTTTCGCCGTTGACACCGCGCACCGCCCGGCGTAATCCACCCGCCACGTGACCTGCCCAGGTGGCGGAATTGGTAGACGCGCTAGCTTCAGGTGCTAGTACTGGCAACGGTGTGGAGGTTCGAGTCCTCTCCTGGGCACCACTTATCCCAAGACAACTTACTGAAATTCCTTCGAAATTAACCATCGAGGGATACAGTCGTGTCACACATTCAGTACACAATTCACCGCTCTGGCACCTATTACTACAATCGTCGTGTGCCCAAGCATGCGGTTGAGACCTATGGGCGATTCATCAGGCAAGCTCTGTCCAAAGATCGGGATGAAGCAGAAGCCTATGCAAAACGTCTGAATAATGTACTTGAAGGCTCTTGGTGTAATCAGTCCAGCGTCAAGCCTGTTGATGTTGCTTCTGTGGTGGAGAGCTTCAAGCCAAAGTCTGTTCTGTTGTCTGAGATGGCAGAAGAATACCTGTCCTTGAGGAAGATAGATCAGACCCCGCCTCGGGTCGCTCTGGAGGCGTTCTTGGCTTTGGCTGGGGATAGGGACGTAAGCGAGTACACCCGAGAAGACGCCAAGCTCTTTGTCCGTCATTTGACGATGAAGGGGAATAAGACAACTACTATGAGACGTAGGGTCAACAGCCTGTCTGCGATCCTGAACTATGCCTACTCGGAACTGGACCTGGACAAGAGGAACCCTTTCTCTCGTCTGCTCATCAAAGGGGAGGGGGAGGATACGTTCAGAAGGGGTGTGTTCACCAACGATCAGCTCAGACAGGGATACGAGAGGGCGTTGTCCTCAAGCAGTACGGTCAAGCTCATCATGCCCATCTTGGGGGAGACCGGATGCAGGTTGGCTGAGGTTGTCGGAATGAAGGTGGACGATATCGACCTTGAGAATGACCTGATCCACATTCGTCCAAACCAAGCCAGAAGATTGAAGACGAGTAACTCTGAGCGGACCTTGCCCTTGGTGGGGTATGCCAAGTTGGCTTTGATCAAGGCGTTAGAAATGTCTGACGGGGAGTACCTGTTCCCTCAGTACATCAAGGATGGGAAGTGCTACGCCACGCATGCCTCCAATGCTCTGAACAAATGGCTGAAAAAGGATTTTGACGGGCTGACAGCACATTGCCTCAGACACAAGCTGAGAGACCGCCTAAGGGCCGTGGAGTGCCCCTCTGACATGATTGACCAGATCGGTGGGTGGCGGTCAGTTGGCGGCGTAGGAGTGCGCTACGGGCGTGGCTACGCGATGGAGCAGATGAAGGGCTGGATCGAGGAGATAGCTCTAAGTGTGATGCCGAAGCGGTATGCTGATCAACTCGATGCTTAGGACGTGATCGTTGGATTCGTTCCATCTGCCTAGGTGAACCTATCAGACACCTTCTGAGCCAGCTGCATGTTACCTCGGACGGAATGGGATAACGTTATCTCCGCGCATGAAGGCCAAGGCACCGTCACTTTCGAGAGCCTCGATGGCGGCGTTGCGAGCGTCTTTGTCAGACGGAAACTGGTCGTCCCAGACGTGGCTTGTGCCTTCCTGATCGACTACCTCAAGCGTCCAGGTCTTGTCCCTCTCGAGGCGGTAGATTTCGATTGAGAACCGGTAGCCGTCCACGACGACGTCTTGGCTCTTTGCGGAAGTCACCAGGTTCGGTTCGTTTTCGTTCATCATTGCGGAACCTTCAGAATGATGCCTTGGGAATATGCATTACCCTAGATTACCGTCAATCGGCTCCGGGCGCTTTGAACAATGAGGCCCACTATGCATGGCGCCGGTTCCACCTAGGACGGTCGTCAATGATGTCACCGTGAGCATTGTCTCAATTCCTCACGCGGCCTTTTCAATAAGCCAAGACGTTAGCCCGCTTTCGATGATCATCTCGGCAAGACTATTAGGACCGACAAGTGTCACGCGCTCGTGCTCAATACCCTCATCGACAGAGCCGGAGTGCCAAACATAGAACATTCGGCTGTGCACGTCAGAGTCAGCAAAGCGCTGTAGGTAGTCAGCAAATTGCTTGTCATCGGTCTGCGACTTTACTTGCACGAATGCCCGTTCCTGGGTCGACGGTAGCAGTAGCTCAATGTCGACGGTCTTCGCGGTTCGGCCAACCTCCGCGATACGACGCCAGCCCGAAGAAGTAAAAATCAAATCAACAAGCAGCTCAAAGTCTCGCCATGTAAGCAGCTTCAGCATAGCAACGATTGATCGTTTTAGTTCTTCTTGTGCAGTGATGGCAGCTTCGACTTCTGGCAAAGTTTCATCGTTGAGCTTTCGAACGAAGTATTCTCGCTGTGACGGGCTCAGATCACATATTGTACCCCGAAACATGGCGATCTTGGTCAAGTTGCCAGAGAGTCGTTGTTCGCTTAGCTGCTCTCCGCCTAAGCTTTGGTTGCGCCATCCATCTACTGTTGCCCGCCAATGTTGACCGTTGTCGTAACGATGAACTGGACCCGTTGGCCGACACCAGTACAAGCTACCAAAAGCGAACGTAATGAAAACATCGCGCTCATCGGCCTCGTAGAACTTTCGCACTTGGGCCACATGGCTAGAAAGCGCGATTTCGCTGTGTGTCCAAACGCCGCGCATAGCGTTCTTCAGCTCAGTCCAACACCCTGCACTGGCAAGCTCTTGGTCAGTTTCATCGTAGCCAAAACGAATGATGCCGCGGTCAAAGCTTTCTCGTTCCCAAACGCCGCCAGCACCGAGCTTAATGTAGTGGACGTTTCTGATCGTCATTGTCTGTCCTGCTTTGCGTACCCCTATCGGGTGGTCCGGCTTGCTTGGTAATGTGTCGTCGACATTTGGTCTATCGGGATGATGTTTTCCGCCTTCGTCGATACTTTCGACGGCAGCCTACGCGATGGAACGGGTGAGGGGGAGACCTGAGAGTGTCGCTATGGGTGTGTAAATATACTGGAGATAGAAATTTTTTATTGACATTTTCTCAATATGTTGATATAATTTCAAGATTAGTGGATTTATTGCCACTGCTTGCTTGGCCGCTGAGGCAAGGGTCGTTCGGACCCACAGCAAGAACGCGCCGAGAGCGCGAATTTTCGAAAATAAGGAAAATAAATGATTATAAATCAATCGCTTAAGTGCGATCACCCAACTGCGCGCGAAGCATACCTATTGCTTAAACCCAAGTCGAAGGCGCGGCATCAAATAACTCGCAGAATCAACCTGTTAGCCTAGATGTCTACGATAGCTTGAAGAACAATTTGGGTTTGTTGCTAGGCGAAAAGACCGGCTTCATGGACGTAGAACATGACAGACAGACTTACCGTACTTGAATCAACAGCTGGCATTCGTCAGTCAAAGCGGTTTTGGGGGACGGCCTACACCCCATCATTTCAGGTTAG
The DNA here is from genome assembly GCF_032586235.1 of Aestuariicoccus sp. MJ-SS9. Classification (NCBI taxonomy): domain Bacteria; kingdom Pseudomonadati; phylum Pseudomonadota; class Alphaproteobacteria; order Rhodobacterales; family Paracoccaceae; genus Aestuariicoccus; species Aestuariicoccus sp. MJ-SS9. The sequence continues at coordinate 84,855 of NZ_JAWHTD010000002.1, read as the reverse complement.
CGAAAAATTCAGAGTATCTACGCTGGATGTGTCTGACGTGAAAACGCTGGGCGATGCTGTCCAGTTCCTTGCGAAACAACCCACCAAGGTCGTCATACGGGGGCATTACGATGGGCGGTTGGATCAGCCTGTCAGAAGAAGGAAAGAGCATTTCAGTGCCGAGTCACGCCAGTGGTGCATGATCGACATTGATAGCTTGCCCTGGGACGGAGACCTTCAAGACCAGGATGCGATGCTGAGGTATGCAGCGTCACAACTTCCCGCAGAGTTCCAGAACACGGACTGCTGGTATCATTTCTCGTCCAGCATGGGGATCAAGTCGGGGATCAGAGTTCACCTTTGGTATTGGCTGGAAAGACCGTGTTCGGACGAGGAGATGAAGGCTTGGCTTACCGGGTGCGCTGTTGATCTAAGCTTGTTCAATCCGTTGCAGATGCATCTGACTTCCAACCCTCAGTTCATCGAAGGTGCAACAGACCCGTTTCCCAAGAGGTCAGGGTTCTTCAGGGCAGGGAAAGGTATAATAGTTGTTCCCGTTCCGACTGACCTTCAGGCCCGTTCAGAGGCAATCCAAAGAACATCAAATCCAAGGCACCGGACACAGGCAGGCACACTCGATCCTGAGGGCATCGTTCGAGACCCTGATACCGGCCTAGCGATTAATGGTCGGGAACAGCTGATGTTCCTTCTATCCAATGAGGTCATGCGTGACTTGGTAAAGGACGATTATCAGCCAACTGAAGATGAGGTTACAGAGGAACTCTGGCAGCGGTTTTCACAAGAAGCTGATCTTACCGTCGTATCTGACCGGGGAGTATGGACAGAGGCACATGCAGGGACCAAGGCCAGGGCACGTCTGAAAGAGCTAGCCGAAGGGAAGTACAGCTTTGTTTCTCGGGCAGACAACACAACCTTGCTGGCTGGATCGGGGCAAGTTGAGCGCCCCAAGCTTGTTTCTGGTGAAGCGGCTCAGACGGAACTGAACGAGATTCTGGATTCCTTCTTTGACAGATTGGGCAAGGGAGAAAAGCCGCGTGCTTCTGTTCGCCTGACGATGGGGACAGGAAAGACAACTCAGACGATTGATCACTTGAAAGCCTTCCTCAAAGACCGCGGGGGACAGTCTATCGAGGTCTATGTACCAAGGCATGACCTAGCGTCGGAGTGGCAAGAGAAGCTTTCCGGGGTGAATGCTGAGGTCATCCACATCTATCCCCGCACTGGTGGCAAATTCGACTCAGCAAAGGAAAGCTATCCGCATCCGATCAAGTGTGACCGGGCTGACTATGTGCGGGACTTGGAGGATAAGGGGCACAGCATCTACAGCAATGCTTGTCTAAGCCGAGACTCAGGGGTGCGGTGTAGCTTTTTTGGAACCTGTAACTATCTGAATCAATTCAGAAATGATGATAGTAGCGCCACAAATAAGGTTCGCATCTACACCCACGCATCTTTGTTTCTGAACAGAAATGAATTTGAGCGCGAGCAATCGCCTGACTTGGTGATCATTGACGAAGCGTTCATGGCATCGGCTGTGGGCAACATGCCTTCAGTTTCAACGAACGACGTGATCCAGTATGTGCGATCAGATGACTGCACCTCGTTGGGGTTTGAGCTGATTGAGTGCCTCTCGAACCATCAAGGAAACCTCAGATATCTCCGAGAAAAGGGCATCGGGGCAGCTGATTTTCAGTCTGTTTCGCTGGAGCAGTTGAACCAGAAACCTGCTTTTGAGACCGATCAGGCGCAGAGCCGCAATGTTGGGAGCGTCAAGCTATTCAAGGCTCTGGATCGGTTGATCGAACTGGCGGCAAGGGAAATTGAAGATCAAAGCCAGGAGCACTTTGAGCAACTGATTTACGAAGGCAACCGTTCCGAGGTCGTAGTTTGCGAACACAAGCCAAGCAGGGTGCCTAGGACTACTTCGGTTCTCTACCTTGATGCGACAGCTGATCCGATCATCACAGAACCATATTTGCCGGAACTTAAACCTTATCGGATAGACGTTTGGCAGCGTGCAGTGGTCAGTCAGGTGTATGATCGGACAGGGAGCAATAGCTTCTGGAACGAGAAGATTGAGAAAGAGAAACAGAACCTTAGGGCGTCTGAGTACGATGAACGCGATAATGATCTAGCATCTTTGATCGTCATTCTAAACGAGTGGTCGAGGGTAGGTGAGAAGCCTCTACTTGTCGGGCACATGGGGCTTTGTGACTTTGTAAAAGTGCATCCGAATCTGGGCGAAGGTGTTGATGTTGCCCATTTCATGTCGCTCAGGGGAACGGACACCTACAAAGACAATTCTGTAATCTTCATCACCGGACGAAACCAGCCGCCACTTGATGCGATTGACCTTCAAGCGAGAGCTATCTTTGGCAACTCAGGGTTTCCGTTGGCTCACGATGATACGGGCGACTTACCGCTTAGTCAGGTGGAGTATTGGTTGTCTGAACGCAGTCCACATCCGCCCTCTGCCGCCCCGGTTCGGTCTTTCAGTGATCCTAGGATCGAAGCGGTACAAAAGCAGATCAGGGAAGCTGAGACGGTTCAGGCAATCGCGCGGTTAAGGTTGGTCTGGGCAAAGTATCAGAAGCGGGTGTTCCTGCTGTCCAACCTGCCAGTTGAGATGCCTGTTGATCATTTGATCAATTTCATTGACTTGATGCCTGACAAGCTGGAGATGGAACTGATCAAGAGAGGTGATCTTCCCCTAGATGGTTTGAGCTTGGAGAAGATGCGGCCTGATCTTGGGTACTCTGGTGCAGGGGCCAGGAAGCTGTTCCAGCAAGGTCGATCCAAAGCTGCCAACCCCGAAACCTTGCTGTTTTGTTTGCCAGACTTGCTAATGCACGGGGCGCAGGTGGCTACCTATAAAGGTCGGGTAGATCGTTGGTCTCCAAGGAAGCACTTGTTCCTACCAAAGAACTTCAAACAATTTTTGCCAGATGCCGGTCAAGACGAGGGACCGTTCATGGCGACGGCGCATCTTTGGTCACCGCAGGAAGTTCAAGCTCATCTGGAAGCTGGCTGGGGCGAGGGCAACGTTTCGGATGTCGAGCTAGAGTTTCTACTTGGACCTGAAGTTTCAGCCGAGAGAGACCGTTAGTGTGACAAAGTGCTATAAGGATACTATAGGAGATTGTCACACTAAGCCCCTTCTTTCATCGACGGTGCCTTAAGCTGAAAGTTGCTCTCCAAGACATCGGGAAGGGGTTGCCGTATCAAACCTTTTCAGTATCTTACCACTTTAAAAGTTTATATAGGCCTGCCCTTTGTGCCCTCCTTACCTCGTATCATCCCCTCTCGCTTCTCGCCGTCATACAGCGTCTCCTCGACGATCCGCAGCTTCTCCGCCGCAGACCAGCGCCGACGGCGGCTACCATCGGTAATGATTGCTATCTCAGACATAAGCACGTGCTTAAGGCCATCCTTAAGCCTCCTCGGTCAGGCCAAGGTGTCCGGTCGAAACGGGGGCCAGTTCAACGAGAGCCTCGGCAACCTGACCCCGGCCGACGTCTATCACCGCCGCGGCACGAAGATCCTGAAGATGAGAGAGGACATCAAGAAGCAGACAATCCGAAAACGCAGGTTGCAGCACCGAGCAGCGGCCGCCTAAACTTGAACAGAAATCGAACCAGAGCCTCCGTAACGAAACCTATCACGCTCTCCGAAAAACTCTGACGACGGGCACCCTCATGGCATGAGACAGATATTCATTTCAGCCCTAGCGGCAACAGCACTTTTTTCCGTAACACCAGCGCTCGCTGAGGAAAGGGAAGGACTAGTCGCTGAATGCTTGGCGGCGCTTGAGTCTGGAGATCTTTCGAGAGCCGAGGAAATCGCGGGAGAGATTAAGGGATGGAAACAACTTCGGCCTACCAGGTTTTTAAGCAATGCTCGCAAGTGTCTAGATGGTGTTACTGGAGAAAGGTGGTTCTATGCGCCGTCGATAGGTGGATTTTCCAGTAAACAGGAACAGGAACGGCAGGAACGGCAAAGGCAAGAGGCGGAACGGCAGAGGCAAGAGGTGGAACGGCAGAGGCAAGAAGCGGAGGAACAAAAGCGTTTAGCTTTATTACCCAGAAAATGTGCTCTCAAAGAAGAAATCTTTGATCTAGAGGAATCTGTCGAACAACTTGAACGAACCGTCGCTGGACTAGAAAGAGATCGAACTGCGCAGGTTTTGGAAGAGACCGGAAATCAGTGTCAAAATTGGTTCGAAGAAGACAAGCGAGCCGCGCTCACAAATGACATTTGTAGTAAGATCCTCCTAGAAATCGGCCTACCAGAAAGCGGGATTCCCGAACGCCTAGCTCAGGCTGAATCCGACCTTTCCTCGGAAAGACGCCAGCTTTGGAGTGCCGAACGCGAACTAGTCTTCATTGAAAAACACAATATGACGCCGGAAGAGTACACAGAGCAAAAAGAACCCACAGAGCCGCTGACAGCTAGACTTGAAAAGTTCGAAGAGGACAGGCGGAGATACGCTCTTGGAGACGAGTGCATCGAATGAACCGTGATGTCCCTACCATCAGGGAAGTTGCATGTCGTGGGCCGCGGGGCCGTGCAGAAATAGCAAAATATCGCCGGGCCTGATCTGGTCATTCTGCACGCGGTGGACGTTGGTTAGTCGGGTTTGAACAACGCCTTCAGGCGGACTGAAGGCGGGGATTTTGTGTGGTGGGCGTGTGCAGGTCGGCGAACAACCAACCGATGATGACGGTCCAAAGCGCTCTGAGGTGGGCGAGTATCTTGCGGATGTTGTGGCCGCAGCCGCAGATGAAACGGCCGAACGTCCGGTTGGGGCCGAAAGCGCCAGTTGGACTGATTGGCGTGAAGGTCTGGAAAGTCCGCAACTCGGTCGTAGCCTCGATTTTTGCGAACGTCTGAAGACGGTGAAAGCGGTCGTCGGGGTGGGATCGCTTATGGCTCCTGATACTGGGACAGACATTATGACCTGTTGCCGTAGTACTTTACTGCCAAAATGTACTTTACAACCTTCAGACCCCTCGCTGGCATCAATGGTGTATAACACCCGGTGGGGGTGGCGTGGCCCATGCATGCACCTCTTTGGTGGTTGATTTCATGCTTTGACTGCATCCGGGAAAACTGGGTAACAGTTGGCTTCTGTCGTCACACATTTGGCACACATTTGGTACACATCGAGCCTCTGTCGTGTGATTGACATGCGATTCTGCGTCGTTGATACTTCATTCAGGAATTGACGTAAGGGTCTCATGGTAGACGCACTTGGCCCGACAAATCTCTGATTTGATTGGGTTAGTTTTGAAATAGTCGAAGACTTTTCAAGACAACTTCAGGTGCTAGTACTGGCAACGGTGTGGAGGTTCGAGTCCTCTCCTGGGCACCACGAAACTCCCCCAAGACATTGTTTTGCATCGGCTTTTGGTCAATCGCAGCCGAGGCGTAGCACTTGTCGGAGTACCATTCCGCCCCATTTACCTTCCGAAAGGAAGGCATCTATTACGGGCTGATTATTACGCCCACTTTGAACTCCTCACAGGCCCAAGTGAACAGTACGCCAGCAACCCAAGTGAAGAAAAGAATTGAGCTGAGCTGTTCACTTCTCATAGGTGCTTCTGCACCAAATAATCCGGGATCACGTTGACGTAGTACAGACCAAAAAGTCACAGACGCTAGGAGGCCGTAAGAAACGCCATAAGCTCCCGAAAATATAGACGGCAGGTCGTGGCATTCTCCCAAAATCCAAAAATCGAACCAGCACGCTATGCCCCAAGTTCCAAGAAAAGCACCAGCCCACCCAAATATGATGCCTGCCAAAATGGCCTGCCAAAGACGTGCGGTACCTCTTCGAACACAGATCAGGGCAATTGGTATGGCCATCCCTGTAAACACAATTGCAATTGGAACGAGAAGCAATGTGACTGACCAAAAATACCAGCCCTCAAAAAATGCCAAGGGCGACAGTATCACACCACCAATTACACTGAAGACTACGGCCAGAGTGCTTGCCAAGAATAGATCAAGTGCTTTCGGCTTCATGCAGATGTATCTTCAAAAACTATCATTAGCCCTTTCGAGACCAATTTTAGACCCAGATTTTTTGGAGCAGGTGCATCCACCTGAACAAAACAGCGACAGGATACCCTTGTCCATAAGATTGGCCAACTCCATCTGACTGCCAGCCTCCAATTTGGTCGATGACGTCCGCTGGGCATTCCACAGCACGAAGCCGGTCGCGCATTGAATGTCTGAAGCTGTGCATGCTTGCTCCCTCTAGCACCATCGGCTTCAACCACTTGTTCAGTGCCGCACTGGCTGAGTTGGCGTTAGTATAGCCTTCCTGATTGTATCGCGGGAAGGCGAAGTCTCCTGGCTTCCTGTGTTCCAGAATACGTCTGGCGGCCCACTCCGCAGCCCCCACCAGAGGCACGACACGTTCACTGCCTTTTGTCTTCAGACGCCTCCACGGGTGAGGGACAATACGGACAACAAGCTGGCCATCCTCATCCTCCCGGATGTCCTCACGGAGAAGCCCTGCTGCCTCTGCTAGGCGCATGCCTGTGTCCGAGACCAAAGCCACCAACCACCGCAGATCGTGGTGATCCTGACCAGCCGGATGAACGCCGGGGCGCTGCGTCCGGGGGACGCGGTCCCGGGCGAGGCGGCGGTCTGCGCCGAATTCGGCGTGTCGCGGATCACCGCCCGGCGCGCGCTCAACGAACTGGCCGCCATGGGCCGGGTGGTGCGCGAACGCGGCAAGGGCACCCGCGTAATCCCCTTCGACCACGCGCCCGCGCCGATGACGGCCTCGCTCGACGGGCTGCTGGAGAATGTCGGGCACATGGGGCGCACCACCACGGTGCAGGTTCTGGACTTCCGCTACCTCCCCGCCACCGCCGATGTCGCCGAAACGCTGGAGCTTCAGATCGGGGCTACCGTGCAGCGCGCGGTGCGGGTGCGGGCCCTGAGGGGTGCACCGATGTCGTATCTCGTCACCGTCGTGCCCGAAGACATCGGCCGCCGCATCGAAGGCCAGGACCTGTCGCAGACACCGCTTTTGCTGTTGCTGGAAGACGCCGGGGTGCCGGTGGCCTCGGCCACGCAGACGATCAGCGCGACGGTTGCCGACCCGGAAGTGGCGCGCGCGCTGTCCGTTCCCGCCGGTTCGCCACTGATCGAGGTCAACCGCCTCGTGCGCGACGAAGACAACCGCGCGGTCGAGATGATCCGCGTGCTCTACCAGCCCGAGCTCTACCGGTTCGAGATATCGATGCGGCGGGTCACGGCCGATGCCGGCCGCACATGGCAATCTGTCGCCCCGGACCGTCTGCGCAGCCTTTGAAACACAACTTTCGCTGCACGGCGCGCCCACGGGCCACGCCTTGCTGGTTTCTGCGCGACGCGCGGCGCGGATATCGACCTTTGTGCGATTTGCCGTCACGCTGGGGCGAATCGTGTCCGGTCTCAGGAGCCCTCAATGCCGCTGCGCACCCTATTGCTGGTCCTTCTGGTGTCGCTGGCCACCGGCCCCGCGCTGGCGCAGAACCGCGCCGCCGTGGAACGCCAATTCCAGGATTGGCTGACCGGGACGATCTGGCCCGAGGCGCGCGCCCGCGGCGTGTCGCGCAGAACATTCGAGGCCGCTTTCGCCGGGGTGCGACTGAATTGGGACCTACCCGATCTTGTCCCCCCGGGGACAAAGCCCGGGACGCCGCGCCGCCAGCGGCAGGCCGAATTCGGCGCGCCCGGCAAGTATTTCAGCGCAGGATCGGTCGGCGCGGCGACGCGGATCGGCAAGCAGATGGCCGCACGCCATGCCAAGGCGCTGGCGGCGACCGAACGCAAGACCGGCGTGCCCGGGCGGATCATCCTGGGCATCTGGGGCCGCGAGAGCGGTTATGGCCAGGTGCCCATCCGCCATGACGTCTTCGAGGTGCTGGGCACCAAGGGTTTCATGAGCACCCGCGCGTCCTATTTCACCGCCGAACTGATCGCGGCGCTGGAAATCGCCGAGGCGGGGCACGCCCCCGGGGCCGCGATGCGCAGCAGCTGGGCCGGGGCGCTGGGCCAGCCGCAATTCATGCCGACAAGCTTTCTGAAATACGCCGCCGACGGCGATGGCGACGGCAAGGCGGACATCTGGCGCTCCGAGGCGGACACCATCGCCTCGATCGGCCATTACCTGGCGCGGCACGGCTGGGTCGCCGGGCGCGACTGGGGGTTCGAGGTGACGGTGCCTGCCTCGGTGTCCTGCACACTCGAAGGGCCCGACCAGGGCCGCGCGATCCGCGACTGGGAGGCGATGGGGATCAAGCGCGTCTCAGGCCGCCCGTTTCCGGCGCATGAACGCGACGCGCAGGGGTTTCTGCTGATGCCCGCCGGGCGCAGCGGCCCCGCCTTCATCGTCACGCCGAATTTCTACGTGCTCAAGGACTATAACATGAGCGATCTTTACGCGCTCTTCGTGGGTCACGTGGGCGACCGCATTCAGTTCGGCGTCGGCGATTTCTCGGCCGGGTGGGGACAGGTCGGCGGGCTTTACCGCTCTGACGTCGCGGCCATGCAGCGCGCGCTCGAATCCATGGGCCACGATGTCGGCGGCGCGGACGGGCTGGCGGGGTTCAAGACCCGCCGCTCCATCGGGCGCTGGCAAGAGGCGACGGGACAGCGCGCCACCTGTTTCCCCGAAAGCCGGATGAAAGCCGTACTCGCCCGCTAAGACCCGGGCCCGGAAACACTTGGCAAATCGCGCCTTCATCCGATACGCTGACGGGATAGATCGTCTTATTTCCGGGGCGCGGCCCGCTCGTCCGGCCACCCCGCCAGTGATAGTCCCGACTGCGGAGGAGCAGTATGCCGGCCATTGGGCCCCCGATTGACCCCGAATTGGCCCCTTGCGGGATGCGGTCATGACCGTGCCTGTGATCGCGGCGGCGGGAATGGTCACAGCCGTCGGGCTGACCTGGGCGGCCAGCTGCGCGGCCCTGCGCGCCCGGCTCGACGGGTTTCAGGAAACCCGGTTTCAGGGCCATGACGACGCCTTTCTGATCGGGCGCCGGTGCCCCTGCCCCGCGCCTGGACCGGCACCAAGCGCATGGCGCATCTGGCGGCGGGCGCGATCTACGATCTGCTCAGAAATGCCGGGGGTGCGGCCAAGGACGCGGCGCTGATCCTCTTGCTTGCCGAAGAGGACCGCCCCGGGCGGCCCGATATCGGCGCGCAACAGATCGTCGACGCACTGGCCGAACATGCCGGCTTCCGTCCCAACGGCAACGTCAAGGTTCTGACCGACGACCGCGCGGGCGGTGTCGTCGGGCTGGCCGAGGCCGCGGCCGCCGTGCGGCGCAACGGCAAGCCGGTCATCGTGCTGGGCCTCGACAGCTACCTGATCGGGCGCACCATCGCGCATTACATGAGCGAACGCCGCCTGCTGACCACCAAGGTCTCTGACGGCTTCATCCCGGGCGAGGCCGCCGCCGCCGTGCTGATCACCGCCGGCGGCGCAGGCGTGCGCCTGCGCGGCACCGGGCTGGGCAAGGAACCCGCCTTTCTGACCAACACCGCACCCGACGGCCTGCCCGCGCTGCCGTTCCGCTGCGATGGCATGACGCGTGCCTATTTCGACGCGCTGGGCGCGGCCGGGTGCCGGCACGATCACGTCAGGCTCAAGCTGGGCGATCTGATCGGCGAGGCCTATTGGTTCAAACAGACCGCGCTGGCGATGCACCGCACCCAGCGCGAACGCAGCCCGGTTCAGCCGATCTGGGCGCTGGGCGCGAGCCTCGGCAATATCGGCGCGGCCACGGTACCGGCGCTGGCGGGCTGGACGCTGGCCGCGCAGGCCCGGGGCTATGCGCCCGCAGGACCGATCCTGATCGAGGCCTCGAACGATGACGGCCTCTGCGGCGCCGTCGTGACGGAGGCCGCATGACCGTCTTCGCCAACAAACGCGAGATTTCCGCCGAAAAGCAGGGCTGCAAGGTGATCGCCGCCTTCCCCGACACCTGCTTTACCCCGCCCGAGAACCCGGCGACCCCGCCAGGTGTGCCTATTCCCTATCCGAACTTCGGCATGGATTCCGATCTCACCAAGGGCAGCGGCACGGTCAAGATCAAGGATGGCGCGATCAGCCAGGAAAACAGCAGTCATTACAAGAAATGTTCTGGCGACGAGGCCGGGTCCGCCGCCAAGAAGGGCGTCATCACCTCGAAGAACACCGGCAAGGTCTATGCCCAGGCTTGGTCCTCGGACGTCAAGGTCGAGGGCAAAGGCGTCGTGCGACTGGGCGATCTGGCGACGACCAACCACATGTCGAACACCGGCGACGGCGGCACGATGGTGCTGGTCGGCAAGCCCGGCGGGATCGGCTTTGAGGATTCGGTGAACTGCCTTGTGGGCAGCTACAGCGAGATCGTTAAGAAATGTAACGAGCGCGGCGGCGAGGCGCACCACATCATCCCTGACGAATACGTCCGCAAAGGCACCCGTGAAAACTCCAAACCGGCGCACAAAACCTTTCCCACGATCGCCGACGCCTGCGCCATCTGCGTCGGAGGCAAGGCTTCGGGCAAGGCGAATGCCGAACGCACAAGCGACGTCGGCAAGAAGATCGCCAAGAAGGCCGACGATTTCGCAAAAGCCACCGAAGGCGCGAAATCCATGGCCGGCGCGCGCGGTCACGGCTACATGCATTACTTCTTCGACGGCTCCATGGGCAACAATCCCAAGCCGATCAGCGAAGCGGTCGAGCTGGCCAAGCAATCCTGCGTCAATGCCGCCGCCTACGACGGGTCGGTTATCGACAAGGAATGCGCGGCAAAGGCCTGCGAATGTCTCGATGAGCAGTACAAAGACGCCTGCGCAGTCGATCCTCCGCTCAAGGTCAAGGCAAAGGGCAACAAGACAAAGCAACGCTTTGACAATGCCGCGGAGCGCCTGAACCAAGAGGGCCATCTGAAAGACAATCTCAAGGTGACGCTGGACAGCTCGTTCTGATCGCCCCGCACCTTGCACTCATACCCCTCAAAGGAGGTTTGCGATGTATGCCATGCCCACCAGCGACCAGACGGCGGTCTGGATCGACGACGCCGATGCCGACACATGGGGCGTTCACTACCTTTCCTTCGATCCGCTGGAAGATGACAGTTTCGAAACCGACTCCTTCGGCAATGTGCTGGCGGCGGCCTACAACCCGGCAAACGAGGCCGTCTGGATTCTGGGTGAATACATTCAGGCGGTGTCGCGCGAGAAGCGGGCTTTCGTCGGCATTCCCTTTCCCGAGGACGGGCTGGTGCCCTTCGATCTGAAGCAGATCGGCCATTACATCTATCTGTGCTGCGCGCAGGCCAATGTCTGGGCCTTCAACCGCACCATCAACACCTGGGAGCCGCGCCTTCAGCCAGGACCCAAGCCCGACATCCCGTCCCGCGATGCGGCCGAGACGGCGGCGGATTACGTCGACCGGACCTATCCGATGATGGACCGCTATGCGATGGACAACCCCGGCACCTATGGCGCCTTCGGGTCGGGCGACGCGCATTACGTCGTCGGCGCCCTGGGCCGGGTGATCCGCTGGCGCGGCGACACGCCGGACCAGATGTGGCTCGACAGCGGGGTGCGGCTGATCCACGGCCATGACGAGGACGGCCAGATCGTGCTTTGCGGCGACCGGCCCGTGGCCGAGATCTACCGCGGCACCATGGACGACGGGTTCGAGCTGATCTTCACCGACGACGAACGCGCCTTGCACATGACCGCCCGGCAGGGCGGCGTGCGCTACATCGGGGCCGGCATCGACGAGGAATACGATGGCCCGGGGCTCTTCCGGCTGGAGGACGGCGAGCTGATCCCCGAGGTCACCGGCTGCGCGCGCGAACCCGGCCAGCTGCTCCAGCTGGTGTCCACCGGAGCGGTGCTTTGGGCGATCGACCAGGGCGGGATATTCCGTCTCGTCGATGGCGAATGGCAGCTGACCGAGTTCGAGGACATCTGACGCATATAGCGCAGGAACGCCGGAAAGGTCGCGCCGATACAGGGATACGCGGCCCATTTCGGCGCGCCGAAGTCGCGGAATCAAGGCCGCAGGCCGCCGCGACAAGCGCCTGCCCGTCCCGTCAGGCTGGCGCTTTGGTGACGTGGGCGCTCCGCTCGTTTGGAGCGATGACTGGGCCGCGATAAAGCGCATCGACCCTATGTTGCAGCGCCACCACACGGGCAGGCGCCAGTCGCGGCTATCGCTACCGAAGCCCTCGTCGCTAGGGCCGATCCGGCCCCGGCGCGGCCCCCTATTGCAACGGGATGGTCAGCTTGAACGTCGCGCCCCAGCTTTCGTAATCCGACCGCCCGATCCCATCGTAATTCGCCCCAAGTTCCAGCCGCGTTCCGTGGCGGTTGGTGATCGCGACCCCCGCCTCGGCACGCGCGCGCCAGCCCATCGTCTCGTCGCTGGCATCGTTGTTGATCGCCGCCCCGTCCCCCGCCGCCGCCTCGACATTCGCCTCGGCGCAGGTGGTGGCGACGTTCGGCGTCGCCGCCACGGTCATCCCCTCGGGGAAGGTATCGGCAAAGGCCAGATCGGTCGCCGCAACCAGCGCCGACGCGTTGTCGACGGTGAAGGTCAGCGTCGTCACCCCGCCCTGAACGATGCTGTCGGGCGCAAAGACCTTGGCGAAGCCGGGGGCACCGGCGCCGTCACGCTCAGCACCGCCGAGGCCGTGCCGCTGTCGCCCAGCGACGAGGTCAGCGCGCCCGAGACGTTCTCGGCCTCGCCCGCCAGCGCCGCCGTCACGTCGACCGAAAGCGCGCATATCTCGCCCGCCGCCAAGCTCGGCGCGGCGAAGGTGAGCGCCCCGGCCCCCGCCGCCGCCTCGATGGTCGCATCGGCGCAGGTGGTCGTCATGTTCGGTGTCGCCGCCACGGTCATGCCTTCGGGAAACGTGTCGTCAAAGGCCAGATCGGTCGCCGCAACCAGCGCCGCGCCGTTGTCGATGGTGAAGGTCAGCGTCGTCACCCCGCCCTGCACGATGCTGTCGGGCGCGAAGACCTTGGCGAAGGCCGGCGCATCCGCCGCCGTCACGCTCAGCACCGCCGAGGCCGTGCCGCTGTCGCCCAGCGACGAGGTCAGCGCGCCCGAGACGTTCTCGGCCTCGCCCGCCAGCGCCGCCGTCACGTCGACCGAAAGCGCGCATATCTCGCCCGCCGCCAAGCTCGGCGCGGCGAAGGTGAGCGCCCCGGCCCCCGCCGCCGCCTCGACATTCGCCTCGGCGCAGGTGGTGGCGACGTTCGGCGTCGCCGCCACGGTCATCCCCTCGGGGAAGGTATCGGCAAAGGCCAGATCGGTCGCCGCAACCAGCGCCGACGCGTTGTCGACGGTGAAGGTCAGCGTCGTCACCCCGCCCTGCACGATGCTGTCGGGCGCAAAGACCTTGGCGAAGCCGGGGGCACCGGCGCTTGTCACCGCGAGGATCGCCGCCGCCGTGCCGCTGTTGCCCAGCGATGTGGTCAGATCGCCGGACGTGTTGACGTATTCACCCGGCTCCAGCGCCGTCACGTCGACCGAAATCTCGCAGGTGCCGGAGGCCGGGACGGTTCCGCCACTCAGCGTCAAACCGGTGCCGTCCCCGGCGAGCGTGACATCGCCGCAGGTCGAGGCGAGCGCAGGCGCATCGGCGAGGGTCAGGCCCTCGGGGAAGACATCCTCGAACGCCGCGTTCTCGGCGGCGACCAGGGCGGTGCCGTTGTCGATGGTCAGGGTCAGCGTGCTGACATCGCCCTGAACGATGCTGTCCGGGGAAAAGACCTTGGCGAAGACCGGCAGGCCCGCCGCCGTGACCGACAGCGTGGCCGAGGCGGCCGCGCTGGTGCCAAGCGAGGATTGCAGGTCGCCGGTGGTATGCACGCGGCTGCCAACCGTCACGTCGACCAGATCGACCGTGACGGTACAGGTGGCGGCCGGGGCGACCGTCCCGCCGCCGAGCGACAGGGTCGAGCCGCCCGCGTCGGCGGCGACCGTGCCGCCGCAGGTCGTGCTGGCATTCGGGGGCGCGGCCACGGTCATCCCGTCCAACAGATCGTGGCTGAACGCCAGATCGAGCGCGGGCACCAACGCCAGCGGATCGGTATGGGCGATGGTGTAGGTTGCGGTGGCGACGCCGCCCTGCGCGATGCTGTCAGGCGCAAAGACCAGCGCAAGGTCCGGCGCGGGGGCGGGATCGACCGTCAGGCTGGCCGAGGCGGTGCCGCTGTCGCCCAGGCTCGACGTCAGAGGCCCGGCGGTTTGCGTGCGGGTGCCGGGCAGATCGTCGGTGACGCCCAGAACGATCTGGCAGGTTTCGCCCGCGCCCAGCGTCGTGCCCGTAAAGGCAAAGGTGGCCGTGCCGGGATCGAAGCTTGGGCTGCCGCCGCAATCGCTGCTGATCACGCCACGGCTGTCGAGGCGCATGTTGGCGGCGAAGGGCAGGTCGAAGGCCAAGTCCTCGGCCGGGACGAGCGCCGCCGCATTGCCGATGGTCAGGGTGAGTTCCGTCGCGTCGCCCTGAACGATCGCGGCGTCGGCGAAAACCGCCGCAAAGGTCGGCGCGGGGGCGGGCGTGACGTCCAGCGTCGCCTCGGCGGCGGCGATGGTGCCCAGCGATGTCGTGATCGGGTCGGTCACGTTGCGGTAGCTGCCGGTCTCGGCGGCGGTGACGTTGATCGAGAGCGAACAGGTCGCGCCCGCCGGGATCTCACCACCGAAAAACGCGACCAGCGTCTCTCCGGGCGAACCGGTGCCGATACCGTCGCAGGTTGCGACCGGGTTGGAAGGGTCGGCCACGACAAGACCCGCTGGCAGCGGATCGGAAATGCTCACATCCAGCGCGTCGACGAGCGCCGCGCCGTTGTCCACCTCGATGGTCAGGCGCGACACGCCGCCCTGCACGATGCTTGCGGGCGCAAAGCTTTTCGAGGCGGTGGGCGTCGGCGCGGGGGTCACGCCAAGCGTTGCCTGCGCGGGCAGGCTGGTCCCAAGCGACGAGGTCATGCCGGGGATCTCGTTGACGTAATCGCCCGTCGCGGCGGCTGTCACCGCGACCGTCGCGGTACAGTTTCCGCCCGCCGGGATAACCCCGTCGGCCAGTGTCAGCCCGGCACCTCCGGGCAGCGCGGCCAGGGTGCCGGCGCAGGAAAAGGACGGTGCGGCGGAACCGGCGATGACCAGCCCGGTGGGGAAGACATCGTCGAAGGCGGCGTCGGTGGCGGGCACCAGCGCCGCGGCGTTGTCGATGGTGATCTCCAGAACCGACACGCCGCCTTGCACGATGCTCGCGGGTGCAAAGCTCTTGGCCAGCACTGGCAGCGGGGCCGGGGTCGCGTCAAGCGACGCGCTCGCGGCATTGGACGGCCCGAGGTTTGTCTGCAGCGGGGTCGATGTGATCGGGAAGGCGCCGTCGGTCAGCGCCTGCACCGAAACCGACACCGAACAGGTCGTCAGCTCTGCGACCTCGACGTTCTGGACCTGGATCAGCTGGCCCGCCGCGTTGCTTCGGGTTCCGGTCAGGGTACATCCCGACGCGGAAAGGGAGGCACCGTCGGCCACGCTCAGCCCGGCGGGCAGCGTCTGCTGGAAGCCGACGCCAGTGACCGGCAGGAAGCTTGCCCCGTTGTCGATCTCGAAGGTCAGGACGGATGTCGCGCCCTCGATCACCGTCGCCGGAGCGAACCCGGCCGTCAGGGTGGCCAGCGGGGCCGGCTGCACCGATAGCGGCGCAGTGCCGCCGGGGCCGTTGCCGACAGAGGACCGGAATTGCGACTGGATCGTTGCGGTCGCGGCATCTGCGGCTTGCATCGTGACGCTGAAGGTACAGGTTCCGCCCGCCGGAATCGCCCCGCCATCGAAGCCCACGGTGGACGCGCCTGCGCCGCCGACAGGGGTCGCCCCGGCGCAGCTGGTGCTGGCGTCGTTGCCGTCGGCCACGGTCGCAAGCGTCAGCGCACCGTCGATGAACGGAATCCGAAGCTGCACGCTGTCGATGTCCACCAGCGCGGGGTTCGTCACCGACGCCGACAGGGCAAGGGTCTGGCCCTGCAGAACCGAGCCCGGCGAGACCAGCAAATCGACCGCGGGCAGGGGCGCGGGCGTCACCGTCAGCGGCGCGGTCGCCGCGGGCGAGGTTCCCTTCGGACTGCTCAGCGTCGAGCTGGTGTTCACCAGATCGCCGGGCGTGACCGCGCGCACGTCCACCGCGATCGTGCAGGTGGCGCCGGTCGGGACCCTCGTCCCGTCGACGTTCAGGACACTTGTCCCAGGCGTGAAATTGTTCGTACCGCCGATGCAGCTGTTGGTGATGTTGGGAACGGCGGCCACCGTGACGCCTGCGGGCAGCGGGTCGCTGAACGCGATGTCCGTGACGGGGACCGCGGCGGCGGTATTGTCGATGGTGAAAGTCAGCGTGGTGACGTCGCCCTGCTCGATGGACGGATCCGCAAAGGCCTTGGCCAGGGTGGGCGCGGGCGCGAGATCGACCGTCAGGGTGGCGCTGGCGCCAGCGCTGGTCCCCGCGCTGGAGGTCAGGTTCCCCGTCGTGTTGACGTAGACGCCCTGGGCGACCGACAGCACCTGGACCGAAAGCGTGCAGGTGCCGCCCTCGGCGACGGCCCCGCCGGACAGCGATATCACCCCCGCATTGACGACCGGACTGCCGGAACAGCTGTTCGACAGAGCGGTCGCGCCCACGGGGTCGACACCGGCGGGCAGGTTGTTGGTGAAGGTCAGCCCGGTCGCCGCCAGCGCCGAGGCGCTGTTGTCGATAGTGTATTCCAGGACCGACTGTTCGCCCTCGACCACGGTTCCGGGTCGGAAGACGGCGGTAAAGACCGGCGTGGGCGCGGGGCCGACCGAAAAGATCGCGGTGGCGGTTCCGCTGTCACCCGAGCTCGACGTCAGATTGCCCGTCGTGTTGAGGTAGCTATCCTCCAGTATCGACCGCACCTGGACCGAAAGCGTGCAACTGCCGCCCGCGGCAACCGACCCGCCGGACAGCGATATCACCCCCGCATTGACGGTCGGACTGCCCGAACAGGTGTTCGACACAGGGGCCGTGCCCACGGTGTCGACACCGGCGGGCAGATTATTGGTGAAGGCCAGCCCGGTCGCCGCCAGCGCCGAGGCGCTGTTGTCGATGGTGTATTCCAGGACCGACACTTCGCCCTGAAGCACCGTGTCCGGTCTGAAAACGGCGGCGGCGGGGGCTGGGGCGGTTCGACCGCCAGCGTCGCGCTGGCAGGCGCGGCGGCTGAAAGGCCCCCGACGAAAAGCGCGCTCGTGGTGTTCACATAGCTCCCTGCGGTGGCCGAGGCGGGGATGTTGACCGGCACCGCGAAGGAACAACTGGCATCCGGCGCAAGCTCGACACCGGTCAGCGTCAGCACGGTCGACCCGGCCAGGGCCGAGCTGCCCCCGCAGGGCGACGGGGGCAACGCCCCCGCGGTCGCGCCCGGCAGCATGGCGCCAAGGTCATCCTGAAAGGACACGGCGGACAGCGTGCTGACCGAAGAGTTGTTGGTGATCGTGAAGGTCAGCTCTGCCGTGCCCGTCGCGGTTGTCGGCCCGTCAAAGGATTTCGTCAGGCTCGGCGCGGCCGGGTCTGTGATGGTCAGCGTCACCCTGGTGGCGCCGCCGGTCACCGCGCCCCCAAAGATCGTCCCCGATGCGTCTGACGTTTCAACGACATACGGCCCGGGCGCAAGCCCGCCGGCAGTGTTCAGCACGATCGTGGCCCGACACTGGACATCGTCGATCGCGTTGAAATCGACCTGAGTGACCGATCCGCCGAGCGGCGTGAAGGCGGCGCCGCATGTGCCGGTCGAAGAGGCAATCGTGGTGCCTGCCCCGAGGGCGCTGAGGTCGACGTTGAATGTGGTGGTGTCGAGCTGATCCGGATCCGCCAGCGACGTGGCGTCGACGTCGAGCGTGGCCTGCGAACCGGCGGGGACAGTGTCAGTCCGGAAGCCGGCGCTCAGGGCGATCAGCTCGCTCTGGACCTCGAGATTGGCGGAGGCCGGCGCGATGTTTCCAACGTCGGTGAACAGGAAGCTGGTCGTCGACTTGTATGTCCCGGTGAGCGCCGCGCCCGGAATGCGCACCGGAACCGTGATTTCGCACGAGCTGTTTGCCGCAACGCTGCCGCCGGTCACGGTCAGCGTCGTCGTCCCCGAGATTGTGCTGCCGCAGGTGTTCGTGGTTGCCGGAAGTTCGGCCGCCAATCCGCTCAGCGCGGTGGAGAGCGAATCCGTAAAGAGCCCCACGCCGACCGCGCTGGCCGAGTCGGGGTTCGTGATCGTATAGGTCACCGGGGTCAGCTGCCCGGGGACCTGGATGGCGTTGCCGAAGGATTTGCTGAAGACCGGCGGGACCTGGTCGATTACCGTGATCGAGGCCGAAGCGGCGGTTCCCGACAGGGCGGCCGCCGTGCCGCCGACCGCAGCGGCGGTCACGTCGCTGGTGGTGTTCGTATAGGATCCGGCCGTCACGCCGAGGTCGATTTCGACGGTAAAGGCGCAGTCCTGCGCCGCGCCGAGCGTACCGCTGGCATAGGAAATCGAGGTGCCCGACGCCGTCACGTTGCCGCCGCAGCTGTTCGCGGTGACGACCCCGGCACCCACCTGCGCCCCGGTCATGAAGGCCGTCAGGTCGTCGCTGAACGAAATCTGTTCGGCATCGGTGACAGAGCTGGTGTTCGCCAGCGAGAAGGTCACGCCGACGGTGCTGTTCGCTGCCGCGACCGAGGCCGAGGCCGAGGCCGAGGCCGAGAACGTCTTGGACAGGCCGATTTGCGCAATCCCGGTCACGTCCAGCGTGTCCTGCGCGCGCGGCCCCTGCACGATGCTGCCGCCGATGGTGACCGTCACCGGTTCGGTCCGCGAAGGGTAGCTGCCGGTTTCCACGCTTGCCGGAACGGTTAGGGTCACGTCGAAGGAACATGTCGCCGACGGATCGCCCGCCGCACCCAGGCTCAGCGACGCGGCGTAGAACCCCTGCCTTTCCGTACCGGGACCGATCAGAGCGATCGAAGACCCCCCTCCGCAGAAGCCGCTGGCAGGAACCACGGCGCTGATGGGGAACGGAAGTATGTCCGTGAGCTCATGGATGAACGTCACGCCGCTGAGCGCCGTGGGCGACACGTTCTCGAGCGTGTAGGTCAGAACCACGTCGTCACCGGCAACGACCGGATCGGCGAAGGACATGGTGAAGTTCGGCGGAACGGCGGTTGAAACGGTCACGGAATCCGACGCCGTGTTGCCGGTGACGGGCGCGCCGGATTGCGTAGCACTGACCGCGCCGGTGGTCAGCGTATAGTCGCCCGCCGCCGTGCCCGCTGGGATGGTGACCGGAAAAGAAATCTCGCACTGGCTACGCGCGGCCAGGGTGCCGCCGGTGTAATCCAGCACGGTGTTCGAACCGCTGCGCGCCGCCGAGCCGCCGCAGCTGTCCGAGGTCGGAAGCCCGATCACCCCGGTGGGAAAGAGCGGCGAGATGTCGAAGTCGAAGGCGACATCGTCCAACGCCTCGGTCGGGTTGGCGTTCGTGATCTGAGCGATCAGCGCCACCGTCCCGCCGGGCACGACCGGATCGCCGCTGAACCTGATGCCCAGCGTCGGCGCGGTCGTCGATGGCGGATCCACGGTCAGCTGCGCCGAGACATAGCCGGAGGGATAGCTGCCGAAACCGTCGAATGCCTGAAACGTCTCGACCACGTTATTGGTCGTTCCGGTGGTGAGCGCCACCACGTTCACCGACAATGAGCAGCTTGGCGTTGTAAAGAAAGGCGGGCTGGAAAACGAAATCGACGACCCCCCCGCGGACGCCACTGGCGTGCCTGAGCAATCGGTCGTCACGTTCGGAACGTCGGAGATCCGCAGCGAGGCGGGCAGAGTGTCGGCCAGCTGAAACTAGATAAGCCCTCCGGCGGTCGTGTTGGTCACGGTATAGGTCAGCGTCGCATCGCTGTTCAGCGCCACGGTCGAGGGCGAGAACGCCGCCGAAAGAAGCGGCGCGGCGGTTTCGGGCGCGATTTGCACATCTACCGTCGTCGTGCCGGAATTGCCCAAGCTGCTGGTCAGCGCACCGGTGGCAAAGCTGTAAGAGCCCGCCGTGGTCCCGACGATCGACAGCGACACGCGGCAGGTCTAGGAAATGCCGAGCTTGCCGCCCGAGAACGCGATGGCCGACCCGCCCGTGGGCGCGGAAATTGTCCCATCGACGCAGGTGGTCGAGGGCAGGATGCCGCCGGTCTCAAGCCCGGCCGGCAGATTGACGGTAAACGCCACATCGCTTTGCGGCGTTCCGGTCACGTTGTCGATCGCGAAATCCAGCCGCGCGGTTCCGTCGATCCGGACCGGATCGGGATCGACGCTGGCGGACCAGCTGAGGGGGGATTGCGCCTGGGCCTCTGGAACGACCCCCAGGAACAGAACAACGCCCAGGATCAGGGAAAGACAGGAACGAACTTTCGCAATGGCGCTGTGGCGCATGATTGGACCCTCGGCAACGGATGAATATCAAAGGAAAAGTTGAACACCGGCGTGAACATACCGATACAGGTAGACAGCGCACACTGCTCAGATCAAAGGAAAAAATCCGTTAACGAGTCTGCGCCGAAAGGCCACGGCCCGATTGCGCCCCTTTTGCCACAGGCACCCGGGCGCTGCGCGGTCACCGCCCGCAGATGACGACGCGTGTGCCCCAGCCGTCGCAGGCCTTGGCCAGCGTGGGCGCGACCGGCCGGTCGGTGAAGAACACGCCGACATCCGCCAGCGACCCGATCCGCGCCGGCGCGTTGCGCTGGAACTTGGTGTGGTCCGCCACCAGGAACACCTGGCGCGACTGCTGGATGATGGCGCGGCTGACGCCCACCTCCTGCACGTCGAAATCCAGCAGATCGCCGTCGGTATCGAGCGCCGAACAGCCGATCACCGCGTAGTCGAACTTGAACTGGCGGATGGTCTGGGTCGTCAGATCGCCCACCAGCCCGCCATCCGACCGGCGCAGCGACCCGCCGGTGACGACCACATGGCTGTCGGGATTCTGCGCCAGGATGTTGGCGACGTTCATGTTGTTGGTCACCACCATGATGTCGCGGTGGTTCAGCAGCTCGGCCGCGACCGCCTCGGTCGTGGTGCCGATGTTCAGAAAGATCGAGCAATGCTCGGGCAGTTCCGCCGCGCAGGCGCGCGCGATGTCGATCTTGCCGCCCTGGTTCAGGCTGCGCCGTTCCTCGTAACCGATATTCGCCGTCCCCGAGGGCAGCACCGCCCCGCCGTGCACACGCTCCAGCTCGCCGGATTCGGCCAGCTCGGTCAGGTCGCGGCGGATGGTCTGAAGCGTGACTCCGAAGTGATCGGCAAGCCCTTCGACGGTCACTTTGCCTTCACGTCGCGCGACGTCGATGATTTCGCGCTGGCGGAACGATTGCGCCATAAGCCCTCTCTTTGGGCATCCTGAGTACAGCGCACATGGTTCGAGAGCAAGAATATTCCTTTTTGGTCGATTCTACGCCCCGGGGCGGATATTTTCCAAGCACGCAGCATCAAAGCGGAAATGCCGGGGCGAATTTCGGTAATTCAGGGCGTATCTCAGGCGTTCGTGAAAATGTCGCGCCATGCAACCAGCTGAATACTATCAATAATTATAGAAACGAACAAAATCGCAAAAAATAATGTTCCATTTTGCGCCATACCTGCGCATAACCATAGGGTGACACAGCCATCTGCAGGAGGAGCAGCATGTCTAAGACACAGAATGCCGAACCGCTCGACCTGTTCATCATCGGTGGCGGGATCAACGGTTGCGGGATCGCGCGGGATGCGTCGGGCCGCGGTCTGAAGGTTGCGCTGGCGGAAATGAACGATCTGGCGTCGGCGACATCCAGCGCCTCGACCAAGCTCTTTCACGGTGGCCTGCGCTATCTGGAATATTTCGAGGTGCGGCTTGTGCGCGAGTCGCTGATCGAACGCGAAACCTTGCTGAAGGCGATGCCGCATATCAGCTGGCCGATGCGCTTCGTGCTGCCGTATCACAAGGACATGCGGTTCGAGAATTCGACACCGACGTCGAAGCTGCTGAACACCGTGATGCCTTGGATGAAGGGCCGCCGCCCTGCGTGGCTGATCCGGCTGGGGCTGTTCATGTACGACAATCTGGGCGGGCGCGAGATTCTGCCGGGCACCAAGACCGTCGATCTGACGAAAGGACCCGAGGGCGAGCCGCTGAACGACAAATTCGTCAAGGCCTATGAATATTCCGACTGCTGGGTCGAGGATTCGCGGCTGGTCGTGCTGAACGCCCGCGACGCCGAGGCGCGCGGTGCGCAGATCATGACCCGCACCAAGGTTCTGTCGGCCGAACGCACCGGCGATCACTGGACGATCGAAACCGAGAATACAGAAACGGGCGACCGCAAGACGCTGACCGCCAGGATGCTGGTCAACGCGGGCGGCCCCTGGGTCGGCGACATCATCCGCACCAAGATCCGCAGCAATTCCAAGGAAGGCGTGCGGCTGGTGCGCGGCAGCCACATCGTGACCAAGCGGCTTTACGATCATGACAAGTGCTACTTCTTCCAGGGCACCGACGGGCGGATCATCTTCGCCATCCCCTACGAGCAGGATTTCACCCTGATCGGCACGACCGATGCCGAACATCACGACCCTTCGGTGAAGCCGGTCTGCACGGACGAGGAAAAGGACTATCTCTGCAACTTCGCCTCGCAGTATTTCAAGAAACCCGTCACCCGCGACGATGTGGTCTGGAGCTATTCCGGCGTGCGTCCGCTTTACGACGACGGCGCCAGCAGCGCGACGGCGGCGACCCGAGACTACACGCTCAAGGTCGACGATGCGGGCGGCGCACCGGTTCTGAACATCTTCGGCGGCAAGATCACCACCTACCGGCGTCTGGCAGAAAGCGCGCTGGAAAAGATCGCGCCCTATTTCCCGGGCACGCCGGGCAAATGGACGGCTGGGGTGACCCTGCCGGGCGGCGATTTCAAGGTCTCGGAAAAGGGCGCGCTCACCGACAAACTGCGCGGCGATTATCCGTTCCTCAGCGACTTCCACGCCAAGCGCCTGATCCGCGCCTACGGGACCGAGGCCTGGGACATTCTGGGCAACGCCAAGGACCCCAAAGGGCTGGGCCGCGATTTCGGCGCGAGCCTGACCGAGGCCGAGGTCGGCTGGCTGATGCATCACGAATACGCCCGCACCGCCGAAGACATCGTCTGGCGGCGCAGCAAGCTGGGCCTGCGGCTGAACGCCGACGAGATAAAGAAACTGGACGCGTGGATGACCGCGCATCGCAACGAAGCACATTCCGAAGCCGCCGAATAAACCGGCACGGAACGGGAGGACAACGATGACACTGCTGCTGGACGGCGTTTCCAAGGTCGTGGGGTCACAGACCCACATCTATCCGACCGATCTGGAGCTTCAGAAAGGCACGATGAACGTGCTTCTGGGGCCGACCCTGTCCGGCAAGACCTCGCTGATGCGGCTGATGGCGGGGCTCGACGTGCCCGCCACGGGCCGGATTGTCTGGAACGGCGAGGATGTCACCGGCATGCGGGTTCAGGACCGCAAGGTGGCGATGGTCTATCAGCAGTTCATCAACTACCCGTCGATGACCGTCTACGACAACATCGCCTCGCCGATGAAGCTGCTGGGCAAGACCGCCGATGAGATTGACGCAGCGGTACGCAAGACCGCCGATCTGATGCAGCTGACGCCGATGCTCGACCGCAAGCCGCTGGAGCTGTCGGGCGGCCAGCAGCAGCGCTGCGCGCTGGCGCGGGCGCTGGTCAAGGATGCGGGCCTGGTGCTGCTGGACGAACCGCTGGCCAACCTCGACTACAAGCTGCGCGAAGAGCTGCGGGTCGAGATCCCCAAGATTTTCGAAGAGGCCGGCAGCATCTTTGTCTACGCCACCACCGAGCCGGAAGAGGCGCTTTTGCTGGGCGGCAACACCGCCACGCTCTGGGAGGGCCGCGTCACCCAGTTCGGGCGCACGCCCGAGGTCTATCGCCAGCCCACCGACACCACGACCGCGCGGGTGTTCAGCGATCCGCCGATGAACTTCCTGCCGGTGTCCAAGACCGGCAACGTGCTGATGTTCGGCGACGGTCAAAAGACCGCCGCCACCGGTCGCCTGGCCGAACTGGCCGACGGTCGCTACACCGCCGGGTTCCGGCCCAACCACCTGGAGATCGGCAAGCACACCGGCGATGCGATGATGTTCACCACCAAGCTGGTGGTGACCGAGCTGACGGGGTCGGAGACCTTTGTGCATCTCGATCACGGCGGCGAGCGCTGGGTCGGGCTGATCCACGGGGTGCATAACCTGACGCTTGGCGCGGACCTGCAGGTCTATCTGGACCCGTCCCATGTCTACGTTTTCGACGAATCCGGCGATCTGGTGGCCCCGGCCGCCTATGCGCTGGCAGCCTGAGAGGGGCACGATGGCCAAGATCACGCTTGACAACCTGGCGCATTCCTACCTGCCCAACCCGGGCGGCGAGGACGATTTCGCGCTGAAAGAGCTGAACCACGACTGGGTCGATGGCGAGGCATATGCCCTGCTGGGGTCTTCGGGCTGCGGCAAGTCCACTCTGCTCAACATCATCTCGGGGCTGTTGCAGCCGTCGCAGGGGCGTATCCTGTTCGACGACAAGGACGTGACCCACGCCCCCACCGCCGAGCGCAACATCGCGCAGGTTTTCCAGTTCCCCGTGGTCTACGACACGATGACCGTGCGCGAAAATCTCGCCTTTCCGCTGAAGAACCGGGGCGAGGATGCGGCCTATGTGGCCAGCCGCGTGCAGCAGATCGCACAGATGATCGGAATGGAAGGCACGCTCGACCGCAAGGCGCGCGGGCTGACGGCGGATGCCAAGCAAAAGATCAGCCTGGGCCGCGGCATGGTGCGCGAGGACGTCAACGCGCTTCTCTTCGACGAACCGCTGACGGTGATCGACCCGCATATGAAGTGGGAGCTGCGCACCCAGCTGAAATCGCTGCACCACGAATTCGGCCACACGATGATCTACGTCACCCACGACCAGACCGAGGCGCTGACCTTCGCAGACAAGGTCGTGGTGATGTACGACGGCCGCGTTGTGCAGATCGGCACGCCGCAGGAATTGTTCGAACGGCCAGAGCATACCTTCGTGGGGTATTTCATCGGCTCGCCGGGCATGAACGTGATCCCCGCCAAGATCGAAGGCAATCAGGCCTATGTCAACGGCACCTCGATCCAGCTGGGCAGCGGCTACAAGCCGCTTTCGGGCAAGGTCGAGATCGGCGTGCGGCCGGAATTCGCGCGGCTGACGCGCGACGAGGGCCTGCCGGTCAAGGTGCGCCGGATCGAGGATGTGGGCCGGCACAAGATCGTGCGCGCCGAATTCTTCGGCCATGACATCAACATCATCGCCGACGAGGGCGAGGCCGTCAGTGCCGACATGACCCACGTCACTTTCGACGCCGGGCACGTCAACGTTTATGCCGACGACTGGCTGGTCAACGGGGAGGCCGCGTAATGGACAAGACCGTCAACCAAAAGGCCTGGTTCCTGGTCCTTCCGGTTCTGGTGCTGGTCGCCTTTTCCGCCGTCATCCCGCTGATGACCGTGGTGAATTATTCGGTGCAGGACACCTTCGGCAACAACCAGTTCTTCTGGGCGGGGCTGGAGTGGTTCGCCGAAATGCTCGAATCCGAGCGCATGTGGGATGCGCTGGGGCGGCAGATGATGTTCTCGGCGATCATCCTGGCGATCGAGATCCCGCTGGGCATCTTCGTCGCGCTGAACATGCCGAAAAAGGGGTTTTGGGCGTCGTTCTGCCTGGTGCTGATGTCGCTGCCGCTGCTGATCCCGTGGAACGTGGTCGGTACGATCTGGCAGATCTTCGGCCGCGTCGACATCGGCCTGCTGGGCTATACCCTGTCGGCGATCGGGATCGAGTACAACTACACGCAGGACATCTTTGCCGCCTGGGTCACGGTGATCGTGATGGATGTGTGGCACTGGACATCGCTGGTGGCGCTGCTGGCCTATGCCGGGCTGCAATCCATCCCCGACGCCTATTACCAGGCCGCCAAGATCGACCAGGCATCGCGCTGGAAGGTGTTCCGCTTTATCGAGCTGCCCAAGATGATGGGCGTTCTGATGATCGCGATCCTCCTGCGGTTCATGGACAGCTTCATGATCTACACCGAACCTTTCGTCGTCACCGGCGGCGGACCGGGCAACGCCACCACCTTCCTGTCGATCGACCTGGTGAAGATGGCGCTGGGGCAGTTCGACCTTGGCCCGGCGGCGGCCTTCTCGATCATGTACTTCCTCGTGATCCTGCTGATTTCCTGGGTGTTCTACACCGTCATGACCAACCTCGATAAGCGGGAGGGCTGAGCGATGGCCGATACAACCACCATCCCGGGCGACCTGACGGCGCAGGGCACCAAGAAGCGGGTCAAGATCAAGGGGTCGGCCATCGTCATGGGGCTCTACCTGCTGTTCCTGCTGTTGCCGATCTACTGGCTTCTGAACATGAGCCTGAAGACCAACACCGAGATCCTCAACACCTTCACGCTCTGGCCCAACGATCTGACGCTGGCCAATTACGTGACCATTCTGACCGATCCGGCGTGGTATCTGGGCTATGTCAATTCGCTGATCTACGTGGTGATGAATACGGTGATCAGCCTGGCCGTGGCCCTGCCCGCCGCCTATGCGTTCAGCCGCTATCACTTCATGGGCGACAAGCACCTGTTCTTTTGGTTGCTGACCAACCGGATGGCCCCGCCCGCCGTCTTTGCGCTTCCGTTCTTCCAGCTTTATTCGTCGGTCGGCCTGTTCGATAC
Source organism: Aestuariicoccus sp. MJ-SS9 (assembly GCF_032586235.1). Taxonomy (NCBI): domain Bacteria; kingdom Pseudomonadati; phylum Pseudomonadota; class Alphaproteobacteria; order Rhodobacterales; family Paracoccaceae; genus Aestuariicoccus; species Aestuariicoccus sp. MJ-SS9. Next base: position 57,987 of record NZ_JAWHTD010000002.1, on the reverse strand, counting down.
GCATATCGCGGTGGCGCTGGCGCATTGCCTGTTCAACGTGCCGCTGGCGGTGTGGATCCTCGAGGGCTTCATGCGCGGCGTGCCCAAGGAGATCGACGAGACCGCCTATCTCGACGGCTACAGCTTTGGCAGTTTCTTCGTAAAGATCTTCATGCCGCTGATCGCGTCCGGCATCGGGGTCGCCGCGTTCTTCTGCTTCATGTTCTCGTGGGTGGAGCTGCTGCTGAGCCGCACCCTGACCACCGTCGACGCCAAGCCCATCGCCGCGATCATGACCCGCACCCAGGGGGCCGCGGGCATCGACTGGGGCGTGCTGGCCGCCGCCGGGATCCTGACCATCGTGCCGGGGGCCTTGGTGATCTATTTCGTCCGCAACTACATCGCGAAGGGCTTTGCCCTGGGGAGGGTTTGATGAAACGCATTCTGACACTGGCCGTGCTGACGCTCGGCCCCGGCGCGGCGCTGGCCGACATCGTCGCCCCGCAAGGACAGAACGAGACGGTCATCGCCATGGTCAATACCGACCAGATGCAATACGCGGTGATCGGCGACAACGCTCTGGTGATCCAGTTCAGCGGCGGCGAGCAGAACCGCCTGACCATCAACCAGACCGGCGACAACGCCGCCGAGCTGCTTCAGGGCTGGCTGAGCCAACTGTCCGGAGGCGCTGACTGATGGACTGGATGGCATGGACCTGGCCGACGGCGATCTTCTTTCTGGTTATCGCAAGCCTGTTGATCACCTTCACGGTACTCGCGATCAAGTTCCCCGAAACCCCGCGCGTGGGCATCCTGAGGATCGAGACGACGCGGGGCGACCGGCTTTTCATAACGCTTCTGGGCAGCGCCTTTATCAATCTGGCCTGGCTGGGATGGGTTGGCGACAATCAGCCATACGCGCTGATCGTCTGTCTTGCCTATGCCGCGGCGGTGTTCCGCTGGGTGTAGTCGCACAAGAACCGGGGGTCCGGCGCATCAGCACCGGGCCGCCGCCAAGAATAAACCAAAGTCCATAAGGGAGGACATAATGAACCTGAAACTCTTATCCTCAACAGCTGTGGTCGCGGCGCTCGCGATGACGCCCATGACGGCCTGGGCCGACATGGACGCGGCGCGCGCGTTCCTCGACAGCGAAATCGGCGACCTTTCGGCCCTGACCCGCGAAGAGCAGGAAGCCGAGATGCAGTTTTTCGTCGACGCCGCCGCGCCTTTCCAGGGCATGGAAATCAAGGTCGTGTCGGAAACGATCACCACACATGAATACGAAAGCCAGGTTCTGGCACCGGCATTCACCGCCATCACCGGCATTCAGGTCACCCACGACCTGATCGGCGAAGGCGACGTGGTGGAAAAGCTGCAAACGCAGATGCAGTCGGGCGAGAACATCTACGACGGCTACATCAACGACTCGGACCTGATCGGCACCCACTGGCGCTATCAGCAGGCCCGCAACCTGACCGACTGGATGGCGGGCGAAGGCGCGGACGTCACGCTGCCGACGATCGACATGGACGATTTCATCGGCCTCAGCTTCACCACCGGCCCGGACGGCAAGGTCTACCAGCTGCCCGACCAGCAGTTCGCGAACCTCTACTGGTTCCGCTACGACTGGTTCAACGACGAGAAGAACCGGGCCGACTTCAAGGCGGCTTATGGCTATGACCTCGGCGTGCCCGTCAACTGGACGGCTTACGAGGACATTGCCGAGTTCTTCACCGGGCGCGACCTGTCGCACCTCGGGGTCGAGGGCGACGTCTATGGCAACATGGACTACGGCAAGAAGGACCCCTCGCTCGGTTGGCGTTACACCGACGCGTGGATGTCGATGGCCGGCATGGGCGACGTTGGCGAACCCAACGGCCTTCCGGTCGACGAATGGGGTATCCGGGTGAACGAGAACTCGCAGCCCACCGGCTCGTGCGTGTCCCGTGGCGGCGCGACCAACTCGCCTGCCGCCGTCTACGCCGTGACCAAGGCCATCGAATGGCTGGAGAAGTACTCGCCGCCCGCAGCCGCTGGCATGACCTTCTCCGAGGCGGGCCCGATTCCGGCGCAGGGCAACGTCGCCCAGCAGATGTTCTGGTACACCGCCTTCACCGCCGCCACGGTCGAGCCCGGCCTGCCGGTGATGAACGAGGACGGCACGCCCAAGTGGCGCATGGCCCCCTCGCCGCACGGTGTGTACTGGACCGAAGGTACCAAGATCGGCTATCAGGACGCCGGTTCCTGGACGCTGATGAAGTCGACCCCGGTGGACCGCGCCAAAGCCGCATGGCTCTATGCGCAGTTCGTGACGTCCAAGACCGTGGACGTGAAGAAAAGCCACGTCGGCCTGACCTTCATCCGCGAATCCACCATCCAGCACGAGAGCTTTACCGAGCGTGCGCCCAAGCTGGGCGGCCTGGTCGAGTTCTACCGTTCGCCGGCCCGCGTCCAGTGGTCGCCGACCGGGACGAACGTGCCGGACTATCCCAAGCTGGCGCAGCTGTGGTGGCAGAACATCGGCGACGCCATGTCGGGTGCCAAGACCCCGCAGGAAGCGCTCGACAGCCTCTGCGCCGATCAGGAGCGTGTGCTGGAGCGTCTCGAGCGTGCCGGTATCCAGGGCGACATCGGTCCCAAGCTGAACGAAGAGCAGGATCCGGAATACTGGCTGAGCCAGCCGGGTTCGCCCAAGGCCAAGCTTGAGAACGAAGACGAAGAGCCGATCACCGTCGCCTATGACGAGCTGATCAAGTCCTGGCAGTAAGCCAGCGTCACAGGCCGGGGCCCCGCGGGGCCCCGGCTTTTTTGCGCCCGCCCCCGGGGCGGATGCCGCACAGGACCACGAGAAGTGCCATGACCCCGTTTTCCCTGCGGACCCCCGACAGAATTCTTTTCGGCCGCGATGCGCGGCTGCAGGCCGCCGACGCCATTGCCGATTTCGGCCGAAAGGTCGCGTTGGTGCGCGGCGGCGCGGTGCCCTGGGTCGACACCCTGCGCCAAGACCTGACCGACGCCGGGGCCGAGGTGCTCGAGCTGCGCTCGGCCGGCGAGCCGAGCCTGCCGCAGCTTGACGCCGCCCTCGCCCGCGCGCGGCCGTTTGAGCCCGATGTCGTGGTCGCCGTCGGCGGCGGCGCGACGGTGGATCTGGGCAAGGCCATCGCCGGGCTGATCCGCTCGCCCCTGCCGCCCATCGCGCATTTCGAAGTTGTCGGCGCGGGCCACCCCATTGACGGCCCGGTCTGCCCTTTCGTGGCGATCCCGACCACCTCTGGCACCGGCGCCGAGGCCACCAAGAACGCGGTGATCACCGTGCCCGAACGCGCCATCAAGGTCAGCCTGCGAGACGACCGGATGCTGGCCGCGCTGGCGCTAGTCGATCCCGCCCTGACCGACGGCTGCCCCAAAGCGCTCACCCTGGCCTCCGGTCTGGACGCCGTAACGCAGCTGATCGAGCCCTATGTCAGCTGCCGCGCCAACCCGGTGACCGACAGCCTCTGCCGGGACATGATCCCGCAGGCACTGGCCGCACTGGCCCGGCTGATGCAGACCGAAGACCCCGACGCGCGCGATACCCTGTCCCGCGCGAGCCTGCTCAGCGGCATCGTTCTGGCCAATTCCGGGCTGGGCATCGTGCATGGTCTTGCCGGGGTGATCGGCGGACGCACCGGCGCGCCGCACGGGGCGCTCTGCGGCCGTCTGCTGCCCGCGAGCCTTACTGTCAATCACGCAGCGCTGCGCGATGCCGGGCAATCGACCGCCCGCATCGACGAGGTCTGGGGCTGGATCGGCGAGGCGCTGGGGCAAGATCGTGCCAACCGGCGCGAGGCGCTCGAGTCGTTCCTGGCGGCGAACGGGCTGACAACGCTGGAGGCGATGGGCTGCACCGCCGCCGATCACGCCGCCATCGCGGCTCAGGCGGCCAAGGCATCCTCGACCAAGGCCAATCCGGTCGTGCTGACCGAAGCGCAGATCGCCGGGATCCTCGCCCAGACGCCCTGAGGCCTGCGGCCCGAAACGGCGATCAGGTCTCTTTCGGCTCGGCCAGTTCGCGGTCGGCCTCGGGGACATCCAGCGTCGACCAGGTGTCGTCCTGCCGCGGCGCGGGCGGCGTTTCGCAGGTCTTTTTGTGGATGTTCACCTTGGCGATGAAATTGGCCGAGATCGGGGCGGTCACGAACAGGAACGCCATGATCAGAAGCTGGTTCATCGACCCTTCGCCCACGACGAAGGAATGAATGATCGAGGCCAGCAAAAGCGAGCCGATCCCGACCGTCCCCACCTTGGTCGGCGCGTGAAGCCGCGCCATGGCGTCGTTGAACTTGATCAGGCCGATCGCACCCACCAGCGCGAACAAGGCGCCGATCACAAGGCAGAAGACGACCGCGTATGTTCCGATGATCTGCAGGGTCATTCGATGATATCCCCCCTGAGGACGAAGCGGGCGTAGGCGACGGTCGACACGAAGCCCAGCATCGCGATGATCATCGCCGCCTCGAAATAGATGCGCGTACCCTGCGAGATGCCCAGAAGGACGATCATGCCGATGGCGTTCACCACCATCGTGTCGAGCGCGAGGATGCGGTCGCCGGTGCCGGGCCCGATCACGAGCCGGATCATCGACAGGAATTGCGCCAGGGTCACCACCACGAAGGCAAAGACAATGGCCAGATCCATGAGTTCGGTCGCAGCGGTCATACGAAAATCTCCTTCAGGCGGCGCTCGTAACGCTCCTTGATCTCGTCGCGGACGGCGTCCGGGTCGTCGGTGTGCAGCACATGAACCAAGAGGCTGTGGCCTTCGTTGGACAGATCGGCCGACACCGTTCCCGGCGTCAGTGTGATCGTCCCGGCCAGCACCGTGATCGCCTCGGGCTGACGCAGGTCGAGCGGCACGACGATCCAGGCGGATTTCAGTTGGGAATTGGGCTTGGTCAGGACGATCCAGGCCACCTGCACGTTGGCCACCAGGATATCCCAAAGCACGATCAGACTGTAGCCGATCATGCGCCCCATGCGGAAGCCGCGGGGGCGGTCGGGCCACCAGGCCGCCGTGATCAGCGGAATGATGATCCCCAGGATGATCCCGAACACCACCATCCCAGCCGACACCTGGTTCTGCAGCAGGGTCCAGACCACGGCCAACAACAGGGTCAGCAGGGGGTGCGGCAGCAACCGGTGAATTGCGCTCATCATGTCAGTGCCCTCCTTCCGTCGGTGTGCTCAGCTTGCCGGGGGTGTCGAGCACCGTCGAGACATAGGCGTCCGGCGCAAAGAGCTGGCTTGAGATGCTGCTCATGTAGCCGCTGACCGGCCCGGCAAAGACCGTATGCGCGACCAGCAGCGCCAGCAGCCCGCCCACAGCCACATATGACAGCGCCGAGGGCGCGGGCGCGGGCTCTGCGCCAGTGTCGCTGTCGGTGTCGGGCGCGAGGCTCTGCGCCTTCCAGAACACCGTGCTGCCCGCCCGGGCAAAGCCGACCACCGCGATCAGGCTCGATGTCAGGATGACGGCCCAGACCCAGACCACATAGGACGTGTCGAAGGCCGCATCGAGGATCTGCAGCTTGCCCACGAAGCCCGACAGCGGCGGCAGGCCCGTCATGGCAATCGCAGCGACAAAGAACACCGCAGCGGTCAGCGCAGCCCCCGCGACCGGGGGCATGGCCGACAGATGCAGGCTCTCACGCCCGGCGCGCACCAGGTCGGTGATCAGGAACAACGCCGCGGCGGCCAGCGTGGAATGCACGATGTAGTAAAGCGCTGCCGCGATCCCGGCCTCGGTGAACATGGCGATGGACACCATCACCATGCCCATCGACCCGATCACCGCAAAGGCGACCAGCCGGTCGAGATGCCGCGCCGCCAGGACACCGATCATGCCGATGGCCAGCGACGACAGCGCCGCAGGCATCAGCCAGACGCCGTGTAGACCCGCCGTGACCTCTAGGTCGGGCGGAAAGACGATGGTGTAGACCCGGATGATCGCATAGGCGCCCACCTTGGTCATGATCGCGAAAAGTGCCGCGACCGGTGCCGGCGCCTCGGCATAGCTGGAGGGCAGCCAGAAATGGAGCGGCAGCAGCGCCGCCTTGATCGCGAAGACCAGCAGCAGCAGAACCGCCGCCACCCGGATGCCCACGGTCGCATCCGCGCCGATCAACTGCACCCGCTGCGACAGGTCCGCCATGTTCAGCGTCCCGGTTTCGGCATAGAGCGAGCCCAGTGCGAACAGGAACAGGGTCGAGCCCAGCAGGTTGAAAAGCACATATTGCACGCCCGCCCGCAGCCGCGCATTGCCGCCCGCATGGATCATCAGCCCGTAAGAGGCGATCAGCAGCACCTCGAAGAAGACGAAGAGGTTGAAGAGGTCGCCGGTCAGGAACGCCCCCATGATCCCCATCAGCTGGAACTGGTAGAGCGCGTGGAAGTGCCGCCCACGCTCGTCCCACCCGGACCCGATGGCGTAAAGCAGAACCAGCAGCGCCAGCACCGCCGTCAGCAGCACCATCAGCGTCGACAGCCGGTCGCCGACGATGACGATCCCGAAGGGCGCGGCCCAGTCGCTCAGCCGGTAGAGCATGACCGTCCCGTCCGAGGCCTGCCAGACCAGCCCGGCGGCGATGGCCACCAGCGCCAGCACACCGGCGACCGAGAACACCCGCTGGATGCCGATGTGATACCGCGCGGCCAGGACGATGAACGGCGCGAGCATGGCCGGAAGAACGACGGGGGCGATGATCCAGTGGGTCATGCTGCGTCCTCCGGCTTGGCCGCGGGCTCTTCGGTCTGATCGTCCACGTGGTCGTCGTCAGAGCCCAGATAGGCGCCCAGCGCGATCACCACGACCACGGCGGTCATGCCGAACGAGATCACGATGGCCGTCAGAACCAGCGCCTGCGGCAGCGGATCGGTATAGGCCGACACCCCGTCCTGCAGGATCGGCGGCGCGCCGATGGTCAACCGCCCCGACGCGAACAGGAACACGTTCACCGCATAGGTCAGCAGCGACATGCCCAGGATCACCGGGAAGGTGCGCAGACGCAGCACGAGGTAGAGCCCCGCGGCGGTCAGGATGCCAATGGCGGACGCAACAAGCAGTTCCATCTCACACCCCCTTGTTCATGGTTGCAGGGTCTTGCGGCGGAAGATCCTCGCGCGATGGGTCGATATCCATCGGATAGTCGCTGTCGGGCATATGCGCCCGCCGCGCCAGCCTCGAGAAGCTCTCCAGCGACAACATCACCGCCCCGACGACCGCCAGAAAGACCCCGAGGTCGAAGAGCCCCGCGGTGGCCAGCTCGAACTTGTAGAAAGGCGGGATGCGGACATAGGTGAAATCCGAGGTCAGAAAGGGTTTGGACACGAACCAGGACCCGATCCCGGTCAGCCCGGCGATCAGAACGCCCGCCCCGATCACCCCGTGATAGGGATAGCGCAGCCGGTCCGACGCCCAGTTAAAGCCGCTGGCCATGTACTGCATCACCACCGCGATCGACACGATCAGGCCGGCGATGAACCCGCCGCCGGGCTCGTTGTGGCCGCGCAGGAAGATGTAGAACCCGACCATCAGCACCACCGGCATCATCACCCGGGTCAGCACCACCATCATGGTGGGGTGCATGTCGCCCGCGCGTGGCTGGTCCGGCTTGCGGTTCAGCAGGCGCGCCCGCACCGGGCCGGACAGCAGCGTCTCGGTCAGCGCGTAGATCAGCAGCGCGGCGATCCCCAGCACGATGATCTCGCCGTAGGTGTCGAAGCCCCGGAAGTCGACCAGGATCACGTTGACCACGTTGGTGCCGCCGCCGCCCTTGTACGAATTCGCCAGGTGGAAGTCCGAGATGCTCGTCGCCACGGTGTCGCGCAGCAGGTAGTGATAGGACAGCCCCATCGTCGCAGCCCCCCCCGCCACGGCGACGAAAGTGTCGCGGGTGCGGCGCAGGACGGTGCTTTCCACCGGTGTGGTGTTGGGCAGGAAGTTCAACGCCAGCAGCATCAGGATGATCGTCACCACCTCGACCGTGATCTGGGTCATCGCCAGGTCAGGCGCGCTGAAGTAGACAAAGCCGAAGGACACCATCAGCCCCACGATGGCGATCAGGATCAGCGACAAGAGACGGTTGCGGTGCAGGAACACCAGCCCGAAGGTGGCCCCGACCAGGATCACCCAGGCCGCGATGTGCACCAACCCGAACGGCTGCATCGCAAAGTCGGCGGGCCCGACCGTTCCGGTGCTCCAGGCATGATAGCCCACGGCCACCACGGTGACCGCCATGATCGCCTCGTAACGCGTGAACGACCCGTCATGGGTGCTGTGGATGATGCGGCGCGACAGGGCCACGGCGGCGGCGACGATCGCCTCAAAGATCGCCTTGGCCTCGGGGCGCGGGGCGGCCTCCCATGCCCGCAGAAGCGGCCGGAACACGGCCATCAGCACAAGGCCGCCCGCCACCGCGGCAATGGACATGAACAGCGCAGGCACCAGCCCGTGCCAGATCTTGATGTATTTCGTCTCGAGCTCGGCCACGCCGCCGATCACCGATTTGGCCACCAGGAAGACGAAGTCCTGCACCAGGAACGGCGCCACGCCGATCAGCACCACCAGCGTCACCAGGATCGCCGGCGGCAGCCACATGCCCGCGCCCGGATCGTGCGGCTTGGACGGATAATCGTCGCGCACCGGGCCCAGGAACGTGTGCCCGATCAGACGAAAGCAATAGGCCGCCGAAAACAGCGACCCGACCGTCGCCATGACCGGCACCAGCCAGGGCGCGCCGAAGAGAACGGTATGCGTCGCCTCTTCCAGCATCATTTCCTTGGACAAAAAGCCGTTGAGCAACGGAATGCCCGCCATCGACAGCGCCGCCAGCGTCGCGATCACGAAGGTGACCGGCATCAGGTGCCGCAACCCGCCGAGGCGGCGGATGTCGCGGGTGTGCGCCTCGTGGTCGATGATCCCCGCCGACATGAAAAGCGCCGCCTTGAACGTCGCGTGGTTGAGAATGTGGAACACCGCCGCCATCGCGCCAAAGGCCGTGCCGGTGCCCAAGAGCATGGTGATCAGCCCCAGGTGGCTGACGGTCGAAAAGGCCAGCAGCGCCTTGAGGTCATGCTTGAACAGCGCGATCACCGCGCCCAGCACCATCGTGATCAGCCCTGCCGTCGTGACGATAGCGAACCACTCCGGCGTGCCCGAAAGCACCGGCCACATCCGCGCCATCAGAAAGATACCCGCCTTCACCATGGTGGCCGAGTGCAGATAGGCGCTGACCGGGGTCGGCGCGGCCATCGCATGGGGCAGCCAGAAGTGGAACGGGAACTGCGCCGATTTGGTGAAGCAGCCCAGCAGGATCAGGATCAGCGCCGGGACGTAGAGCGGCGAGTCCTGGATCAGCTCGCGGTTCTGCAGAATGACGCTCAGATCGTAGCTGCCCACGATCTGGCCCAGTATCAGCATCCCGCCGATCATCGCCAGCCCGCCCATGCCGGTCACCGCCAGCGCCATCCGCGCGCCCTGCCGCCCCTCGGGCAGGTGTTTCCAATAGCCGATCAGCAGGAAGGACGACAGCGAGGTGAGCTCCCAGAAGACCAGCAAAATCAGGATATTGTCGCTCAGGACGATCCCCACCATCGCGCCCTGGAAGAGCAGCAAGTAGGTGAAAAACTCGCCCATATTGTCGTTTCGCGACAGGTAGAAGCGGGCATAGGTGATGATCAGCAGACCGATCCCGAGGATCAGGAATGCAAAAAAGAACCCGAGCCCGTCCAGCATGAACCGCGCGTTCAGCCCGAGCGCGGGCAGCCAGTCGATACCGGTTGTCACCACCTCCCCGGCCAGAACGGCGGGCAGGTTGGTCAGCAGACCGATGAAAGCGGCCAGCGACACCATGAAGGTGATGCCCGCGCAGGCCTGACGTCCCGCGGAATTCATGATGCCGGGCAGCAAAGCTCCCACGAAGGGCAAGGCGACGATGAGGAAGAGGGACACGCGAACTCCTGATCTGAGGGCCTATGATCTGAGGGCCTAAAGCTGCCCCGTTATTTGTTCCAATTTGGCGCGACCCTCAAGGGAAACCGACAAAAACTGTCATAAATGCGCCCCGAAAGAGCGGAACAAAACGAGTTTTCACAGCCGGAACGCACGTTGTGACCGCGCGCGGCGTGCCATTTTTCAGGATCTATCCCTGATTCCCGCTCTGGCCAGCCCTGTATCCGTCAGGGCCACCAGCGAGGCCCATTCGCTTTGGCGCATCGCTGGCACCGTCGAATCCGGGATTTCGGGGAATTGCACAAGATCCGGCGGGACGACGCCGAAAAACCGGCACTTTGTGAATGACTTTTCTGCGCCTATACCGGTTGGCATGACACGCAACGGCGATACCGACGGCACCCTTCACGCGACCAACGCCCACCTGCGGGGGCGTGGCGGTTCGGCCCCATGGATCGACCGCTTTGCCGGGCTGAGCCGCCTGCCCGACGACATAAAGAAAACGCTGACTGACAGCAGCCAGGTCGTATCTGTGCCGGCGGGGACCGTTGTCTTTGGTCCAGGCCATATCCCCGACAATCTGCTTTTGCTGCTCGAAGGGTCGGTGCGGGTGTCGCAGACCTCCGAACAGGGGCGCGAGATCGTGCTCTACCGGGTCGAGGCGGGGCAAAGTTGCGTTCTGACCACCGCCTGCCTTCTGGCGCACGAGGCCTATGCCGCCGAAGGCATCGCCGAGACCGACGTCAAGGCGGTCGCGATCCCCCGCGCCACCTTCGACGATCTGGTGTCCCGGGCGCCGCTCTTCCGCGATTTCGTCTTTACCGCCTATTCGCGGCGAATCACCGATCTGTTCCGCGTCGTGGACGAGGTCGCATTCGGCCGTATCGACATGCGGCTGGCCGAACGCCTGCTGACCCTGTCGCGCGACGGTGACGAGGTGAAGGCCACCCATCAGCAGCTGGCCACCGAACTGGGCACCGCGCGCGAGGTCATCTCGCGGCAATTGCAGGAATTTCAACGCCGTGGCTGGATCGAACAAGAGCGCGGGCGCATCCTGCTGCACGACCGCAAGCATCTGACGGCGCTGCGCGACAGTTTGTAGACTCGACCGGGGCCCGGGCGGGGTAGTCAAATAATTTCGCGGGATGGTGACAATGTCACCGACCACGCGCCTTCGAAGCTGTAGGGTCGCTATAGCTTTAAGGAGACCACAGATGACTGCCAATGTTGGAACGATCGACCGCATCCTCCGGGCCTTGCTGGGGATTGCGCTGCTTTGGCTGGCCTTTTTCAGCGGCCTGCCCGCGGTCGAGGCCGGTGCGCTGAAATGGATCGCCGCCGCGGTGGGCGTCGTGATGCTGGGGGTGGCCGCGGTGCGCGTCTGCCCGCTCTACAGCATCGCCGGCATCAGGACCTGCCGCGCCTGAACCGGCCCGAACCATCGGCAGCCGGCCCGGTGAAGCGGGCCGGTTTCAGCCGTGAAAAACAGATGCGATGACCGAAACGCAAGAAAGATGGAAAACGCAATGACCGACTATCCCGTCAACATGGACATCAAACCGCAGGTCGAAGCCTTCTTCGACGAGGCGACGAACACGATCAGCTATATCGTCAAGGACCCAAGTTCGAACGCCTGTGCGATTGTCGACAGCGTCATGGACATCGACTATGCCGCCGGGCGGATCACCTATGACCACGCCGACGCGCTGATCGACCATATCCGCAAGAACGATCTCAAGCTGGAGTGGATCATCGAAACCCACGTCCACGCCGATCACCTGAGCGCCGCGCCCTATATCCAAGAGCGTCTGGGCGGCAAGATCGGCATCGGCTCGAAGATCATGGTGGTGCAGGAGACCTTTGGAAAGGTGTTCAACGAGGGCACCGAATTCCAGCGCGACGGCAGCCAGTTCGACGCCCTGTTCGAAGACGGCGACACCTACAAGATCGGCAACATGGAGGCCTTTGCGATGTACACGCCGGGCCACACGCCGGCGTGCATGGTGCATGTGATGGGCGATGCGGCCTTTGTGGGCGATACGCTCTTCATGCCCGACGGCGGATCGGCGCGCGCCGATTTCCCGGGTGGCGATGCGGGCACGCTCTACGATTCGATCCAGAAGGTCCTGACCCTGCCCGAGGACATGCGTCTTTTCATGTGCCACGATTACGGCCCCAACGGCCGCGACATTCAGTGGGAAACCACCGTCGGCGACGAAAAGGCCCACAACATCCATGTGGGCGGCGGCAAGAGCCGGGAAGACTTCGTCAAGTTCCGCACCGAACGCGATGCGCAGCTGGCGATGCCCAAGCTGATCATCCCGTCGCTTCAGGTGAACATGCGCGCGGGCGAAGTGCCGACCGACAAGGACGGCAAGCCCATGCTCAAGGTGCCGCTGAACGGGCTTTGAACCGAAGGGGAAAGATGATGGACATCCGGAAAATCACGGCCGACGTCAGCGTCGGCCCGCAAATCACTGCCGCCGATGTGGCGGCGATCAAGGCCGAGGGCTTTCGGTCCATCATCTGCAACCGCCCGGACGGCGAGGGCGCGGACCAGCCCGGCTTCGAAGAGATCCGCGCCGCCGCCGAGGTCGAAGGGCTGGCGACTGCCTTTCTCCCGGTGCAGTCCGGTCTGGTGCAGGACGAGGACGCCGAGGCCTTCGGCAAGGCGCTGCGCGAATTGCCGGGACCGGTTTTCGCCTATTGCCGCACCGGCACGCGCTCGGCCACGCTGTGGTCGCTGAGCCAGGCCAAGACGAAGGCGATGCCCGACATCCTCGCCGCCACCAAGGCGGCGGGCTATGACATGAACGGTGTCGCGCGCCGCATCGCCAACGGCGGCAAGACCCCGACCGATACGGGCGACGCCAAGTTCGACGTCGTGATCGTCGGCGGCGGCGCCGGCGGTATCGCCGTCGCGGCCAGCCTGCATGCCCGCAAGCCCGGGCTCGACATCGCGATCGTCGACCCTGCCGACATCCACTATTACCAGCCCGGCTGGACCATGGTGGGCGGCGGTATCTTCGAGCCCGCGCAGACCGCCAAGACCATGGGGTCGCTGATCCCGCGCGGCGTGAAGTGGATCAAGGCCGCCGTCGCCGCCTTCGAGCCCAAGAACAACGCCGTCATTCTGGATGGCTGCCGCGTGGTGACCTATGACCGGCTGGTGGTGACACCGGGGCTCAAGCTCGACTGGGGCGCGGTCGAGGGGCTGGAGGAGACGCTGGGCCGCAACGGCGTCACGTCGAACTACCGCTACGATCTGGCGCCCTACACCTGGCAGCTGGTGCAGCAGCTGAAATCGGGGCGCGCGATCTTTACCCAGCCGCCGATGCCGATCAAATGCGCCGGTGCGCCGCAAAAGGCGATGTACCTGTCGGCCGACGCCTGGCATCGGCGCGGCGTGCTGAAAAACATCGACATCCAGTTCAACAACGCCGGCGGCGTGCTCTTCGGGGTCAAGAATTACGTCCCGGCCCTGATGGACTACATCGAGAAATACGGCGTCACGCTGAACTTCTTCCACAATCTCGTGGCCATCGACGGCCCGGCGAAAACCGCCACCTTCAAGGTCGCCAAACCGGATGCCGAGGTCGAGACCGTGACGACCGAGTTCGACATGATCCACGTCTGCCCGCCGCAATGCGCGCCGGATTTCATCCGCGTGTCGCCGCTGGCCGATGCGGCGGGGTGGGTCGACGTGGACCAGAGCACCCTGCGCCACAAGACCTACGACAATATCTGGAGCCTCGGGGACGTGATGAACGCGCCCAACGCCAAGACCGCGGCCGCCGCCCGCAAACAGGCGCCCGTGGTGGCCGAGAACATCGTCGCCGACATCCGCGGCCGCGCGCCGGTGGCGCAATACGACGGCTACGGCTCATGTCCGCTGACCGTCGAACGCGGCAAGATCGTGCTGGCCGAGTTCGGCTATGGCGGCGCGTTGAAACCCAGCTTCCCCGGCTTCCTGATCGACGGCACGAAACCCAGCCGCCTGGCGTGGTTCCTGAAGGAAAAGATGCTGCCGCCGATCTATTGGCAGGCGATGCTGAAGGGCAAGGAATGGATGGCCAAGCCCGAACCCCTCAAGGTCGCCGCAAAGTAGGCCGACCTTTCCGCCCGGCCACGGGCAAGACTGCCGAATGCGGGCCCGAACGCGCCCCGGCCCGCATTCACCAAGAATGGACGAAGACCGATGATGAACGCGCTAAGACGCTATGTACCCGCCCTGGAATGGGGGCGTGAGTACGACCGTTCCGCATTTTCCGACGACCTGACCGCGGCGGTGATCGTGACGATCATGCTGATCCCGCAATCGCTGGCCTACGCCCTGCTAGCGGGCCTGCCGCCCGAGGCGGGGATTTATGCCTCGATCGTGCCCATCGTGCTTTACGCGATGTTCGGCACCTCGCGTGCGCTGGCAGTGGGGCCGGTGGCGGTGGTGTCGCTGCTGACGGCATCGGCCATCGGGCAGGTCGCCGAACAAGGCACGGCGGGCTATGCGGTCGCGGCTTTGACTCTGGCCTTCCTGTCGGGCGCGTTCCTGCTGGGGCTGGGGCTGTTGCGGCTGGGCTTTCTGGCCAATTTCCTCAGCCATCCGGTGATTGCCGGGTTCATCACCGCCTCGGGCATCCTGATCGCCACCAGCCAGCTCAAGCACATCCTGGGCATTTCCGCCGAAGGGCATACGCTGATCGAGATGGCCGGGTCGCTGCTGACGCATCTGGGGCAGATCAGCGTGATCACCCTGATCATCGGCGTGGCCGCGACCGGCTTTCTCTTCTGGGTCCGCAAGGGGCTGAAGCCCCTGCTGCGCAACGCCGGGCTGTCGCCGAAACTGGCCGATGTCGCGACCAAGGCCGGGCCGGTGGCCGCGGTCGTCGTCACCACGCTGTCGGTCTGGATTTTCGGGCTGGACGGTCAAGGGGTGAAGATCGTGGGCGAGGTGCCGCAAAGCCTGCCGCCCTTCACCATGCCCGGGCTCAGCCTCGATCTGATCCGGCAGCTTGCGGTGCCGGCGATCATGATCTCGATCATCGGTTTCGTGGAATCCGTGTCGGTCGCACAGACCCTTGCCGCCAAGAAACGCCAGAGCATCGACCCGGATCAGGAACTGATCGGCCTCGGCGCCGCCAACCTTGGCGCGGCCTTCACCGGCGGGTTTCCCGTAACTGGCGGCTTTTCCCGCTCGGTCGTCAATTTCGACGCGGGCGCGCGGACCCCGGCCGCCGGGGTCTATACCGCCGCCGGGCTGGCCATCGCGGCCATCGGCCTGACCCCGCTGGTCTATTACCTGCCCAAGGCCACGCTGGCCGCGACGATCATCGTCGCCGTGGTCAGCCTGATCGACCTGTCGATCCTGAAAAAGACCTGGACATATTCCCGATCCGACTTCGCCGCCGTCCTGGCGACCATCGTGCTGACCCTGGCGCTTGGCGTCGAAACCGGCGTTGCCACCGGCGTTCTGGTGTCGATCGGGCTGCACCTCTACAAGACCTCGCGGCCCCACGTGGCCGAGGTCGGGCTTGTCCCCGGCACCCAGCACTTTCGCAACATCAATCGCCACCGGGTCGAAACCGATCCCGAACTGCTGATGCTGCGCGTCGACGAAAGCCTCTATTTCGTCAACGCCCGCTTTCTGCAGGACCTGATCCAGACCCGTACCAGCACCGATTGCAAGACCCGCAACGTGGTCCTGATGTGCTCGGCGGTGAACGAGATCGACTTTTCGGCGCTGGAAAGCCTCGAGGCGATCAACACCCGCCTGAAAGAGATCGGCATCGGCTTTCACCTGTCCGAGGTCAAGGGCCCCGTGATGGACCGCCTGCGCAAGTCGCATTTCCTGGACGAGCTGAACGGCAAGGTCTTCCTGGCGCAATACGACGCCTGGGCGACGCTGGGCAAAAGCCTGCACACCTCCGACCCGGAAAAATACGACTATCTCTGACTCCGTTCCTTGGTGCCGCGCCACCTGATTTGTATGCTTGCACGACGCCAGAGGACGGTTAAACGGAACGCCGGTAAAGCCGCGGCACACCACACCCGCGGCGCAGAAGAAGACCAGTGGGACGCCCGCGTCCCGCACGCCGCCGTAGCTCCGCTGGTAGAGCACGTCATTCGCAATGAGTGCTCAAGCGGCACTTTTCCAAAACATAATCAAGATGTTAGGCGATTTTGAAAATCTCGTTTTCGAGAATGTCACGAGAAATCGCAAGTTCGAAGTGTGACGTTTGTTTTCGCCACGCTGGCCACATTCAGTCGGTGCGGCTAAATCGGTTCGATGAGCAGACGGATATTCTCAGCAGCGGAAAGAGAAACCATATGGCTGGAACATGGCGGCTGTGTCGCCGCCCGGTCGCCTCCGGTGAGATGCACGTTGAGCATGTGGTAGCGGTAGATTAAATGACAAGCCGAATGAGCTAGCTGCACTGGTTGCGAAGCTGGGGCTTCCGGCAGATTTCTAGATCGAGTCTTTTCAAAACTGGCGACCATCCCATAGCGGCTGCAACTTGAAAAGTCCGGCATTGCCTACGATGCGCCCATCGTGGGACTGGAAATTTTGTCCAAGGTAGACCGCTCAGCGAAAGCCAAGAAGCGTGCCGAGCAGGTCAGAAGCGACCACCAACCAGAGACAAACATCGCTGCCATCATCCTCGCGCTAGAGGCAAAGACAGCCAAGCAGGAAAAACGTGAGGGGCTCGAAGTCGCTCTACGAGACTATGCGGCGTGGCACGAAGCGCAGCGACCTGACGCGCTAAGAGGCGAACCGCTCGACCTCGGTTTTGGGTTTCTTGTGAGTGGTGGTGCACTGCGGGTAGTGAAGCAACACTATGGTTATGGAGCAGGGCGTTCGGGCCCAAACATCCCAAATCACATGCTGTGCCCAAGTTGTGGCAACCCATACTTCAATGGAGCACGTTGCACCCTTTGTGGTACGATGGATGATGACTAAGAATGGTGCCTCAAGAGGGACTCGAACCCCCGACCTTGTCCTTACGAAGGACCTGCTCTACCAGCTGAGCTATTGAGGCGAACCGCCCGTGCGTTTAAACGCAGCGGCCGGTCCGTTCAAGCGTTTTCCGCTTGGAAAGCGGCAAGAATCTCGTCGTCGCTTTTCGGGTCCGCTCGCTCACATGCCGCGATGTAGTACCAGTCACCGCGCCTTCGGTTCATCTTCCAAGGGATGGCGCGAAGGTTCCACCGCATATGCAGCCCCGAGATCACGCACAAGCGTGCCCGCGCACTAATGGTCCCGTGGTGTTCCGAGTTTGGACTGCCGACCGTGCGCATTGATTTACCAGGGGCAGACCATGGCACCGGATTTCCAGAATATCCTCGTCGAGCTCGGCAGCGGCGTCTATTCCGTCGCCTTCCCGACACGGCCCGACGCCCCGCAGGACATCACGATCACAGACAGCGACGGCGCGATCATCGTGCCGCCAGAGGAAGACCGCGCGCAGCTTTTGCAGATCTACGAATATCTGTTTTCCATCGGCAGCGGCACGAACCTGCAGACCAACCTGTCCGAAGCGCAAGGCACGGTGTTCAGCCTGACCTATGTCGAGGCGGTGCAAGAGGCCATCCACAACGATCTGCTTTACCTGTCCCAGCAACTCGACGCCGAAACCTTGGAAGAGGCGGCGCAAAACATCATTCCGTTTGGCGAGTTTGTCTTTGGCGTCGCCTGGGGCGCCACGCTAAAGGCGGTCTTCGGCCGCTTGCCGGGGCCTCTGGAAGACGTGGCCGCGGCGCTTGGCAACGTGATCGGACTGAACGCCGCGCTAGAGCCGCTGACAGACCACATCGGCGATTACTCGGCCTATGTCGCACTGTCCGCGGCCCGCGACGCCGCGGGCACCCTGTCGCAGGTGCGGGCCGAGCTGATCGCCAGCCTGCACAACATCCAGGGCATCGGGCTTGAGGACCCCACGCCGGTCACCGTCGAGGACTTCGTTCAGATCGAAGAACACTTCGCCCATCTGAACTTTCTGCAGCAGCAGGTCGGCACCTTGCTGAACTACGCCAGCTTCATGGTGGAATCGGTGCCCTTCGATCTGTCGCTGGGCGAGGACAATCCGGTCTTCGATTTCCTGTTCCGGCCGCTGACGGTCGAGGAGAAAATCGGGCTCGTTCCGGTGATCGGCGATCTGGTCGATATCGCCACGATCATCATCGATCTGGCCAATACGGCGGCGGCCTATGCCGATGCCTCCGAGGCGATGCAGCTGCTGCAGGACTACGATTTTGCATCGCTCGTCGCCAATGCGCAGACCTCCAGCTATTTCGCGTCAGAGGCGTTCGAGACCGCCATCGACCGTGTCGCGGGCGTCGCCGTAACCGGAACCGAAGAATCCGACACCGTCTTCGGCGCGGCGGGTGACATGACGTTCAACGGTTTGGCGGGCGACGACACGGTCTACGTCAACAGCGACGACAGCTTTGCCCTTGGCCACGACACCATCAACGGGGGCGAGGGCGAGGATGTCGTCGCGATCCACGGCGCGGCCTTCGATCCCGACCGGCTGAGCGACCAGCGCCCCGGCGGCGGCTTTCTCTATGAGATCGATGCCGATAACAGCGTGCTGCTGAACGGTGTCGAAAGGCTCGATTTCGTGACCACCGGTGAGAGCATCCCGCTCGACGTCGAGGCAGGCCTCTTTGCGGTGGGCGACAGCGTCGGGCTGATCGAGGTGCTCAGCTCGTCGGTCTACGACACGCTGAACCCCGACCATACGGGTGACAATCTGACAGTGGACGCCGCCGGTCACCTGGCCAGCGCGGGAGAGGGTTTTGCGTCCTTCATCAATTCCGGCGGGTATTACGGCGGCGGTTCCAGCCTGCGCGTGATCTCGACCGATGCGGATGACGGCGCCCCGGTCCGCAGCGAACTCTGGCTTGGCGACTATGCCTGGAACGTCGATCCCGACGCTTTCGACCACGTGCCGGGCTATGGCGAGGTCGCCCTGACCGGCGCCTATGCGTTCACCCCGGGCGGGGGCAACACGCTGATCTCCGGCGCGCTTGTGATGCTCGACCTGGAACCGGGGCTCGAGGATTTCGACGGCGTCACCTGGCAGAGCGACGTACCCCTCGGCATGGCGGATTGGAACTACGGCGATCTGGTCGCCTCGGACCCGCTGATCGGCAGCAGCGATCCAAGCGTGATCTATTCGCGGGGCTTTTACGCCCTGCCGGGCCAGCCGCTCGATTCCGCGGCGCACGGCGGCACGCTTACCGCGTTGACGCGCTACGTCGAGCAAGAGACCTTTGCCGTCGGGCAGCGGCTCTTGAATGTTGCGCTGCCGCCCAGTGACTCCGCCCCCTACCAGCATCTGGTGTTTCTGGACGGCGCGATCTGGCTGGACGCCATCGCCTACAACGAGGACGGGCAGCTCTTCGGTGCGGGGCGACCTGCCGATGCGCCCGGTACGCCGCAGGCGCTCTACCACATTGACTCCGGCACCGGCGGCATGACCGAACTGGGCCCCTTGCCTGCCGGGGTCAACGACCTGGTGCTCACCGGCAGCGCCGAGGAACTGACCGAATTGCTGGGCTCGGTCGCGGTCGACCCGGACGCCCCCGATCCGTTCGAGGGCACGGCAGAGCCCGACAGCATCCAGGGCACCGAGGCCGGGGATATCATCGCAGGCCAGGGCGGCGACGACACCATCGACAGCGGCGCGGGCGACGATCTGGTGCAGGGCGGCGACGGGGACGATCTGCTTTCGTCGGGCGAGGGCAACGATTCCCTGCTGGGCCAGGATGGCGACGACACGCTGTCCGGCGGCGACGGCAGCGACAATATCGCGGCCTCTGCCGGAAACGACGTGGTGTCGGGCGGACCCGGGGGCGACCTTATCGGTGGCGGGCCGGGCAACGACAGCATGACCGGCGACGGGGGCGACGATTTCATGGGCGGCGGCCAGGACGACGATACCATGGACGGCGGCGCGGGCGATGACGTGGTCAACGGCGGCCCCGGCAACGACCTGCTGAGCGGTGGCGACGGGGCCGACACGCTGGGGGCGTCGTTCCACGACGATACCGTGAACGGCGGAGCGGGCGACGACAGCCTCGGCGGCGGGGCCGGTTCCGACCTGCTTTCCGGCGACGGCGGCAGCGATTCCATCGGCGGCGGCGAGGGGAACGACACCATCAGCGGCGGCGACGGGAACGACTTTCTGGCGGGCGGCGGCCGCAACGACATGATCGCAGGCAATGCCGGAAACGATACGCTCAACGGCGGCGACGGCGACGATACCCTGTCCGGCGGGGCGGGCGCGGATGTCTTCGTCTTCAATGCCTTCCGGGACGGCGACGCCGACGTCATCACCGATTTCGAGGATGGACCCGACCGCCTGCGGCTGACCGGGGTCGAGAACGCCCCGGGGTCCGGCCTTGCGGGCAAGTTCGCGGCCCTGGATATCACCGGCACCGCGCAGGGCGCGCTGATCGAATATCAGGGCCACAGCATTCTTTTGGAAGGTGTCTCGGCCGGGGACCTCGGGCTGGACGATTTCGTCTTTCTCTGACCCGCAGAGCGCTATTGAATGGCCCGGATCGCCGGATAGGCGGCACGGAAGCGTTGATAGGCCGTGTCGAAATCGGCGCGCAGGGTCGTCTCGGGCTGGACCGTTTCGGCGATATCAGGCGGGGTCATGATCTCTTCGGCCTTTGCCCCGGTGGTGGCCGCCATGCCCAGCCGGGCCGCGCCCAGCGCCGCGCCGAACTCACCGCCCGCAGGCAGATGCAGCGGCAGGTCCAGCACCGTCGCCATCAGACGCACCCAATAGCGCGACGCGGTTCCGCCACCGATGGCAAAGAGGCTCTCCATCCGGGCGCCGGTCTGCCGCAGCGCCTCGAGGCTGTCGCGCATGGCGAACGACACGCCCTCGAGAACCGCACGTGTCATGTCCTGCCGGGTCGTGCCGGTGGCGAGGCCGGTGAAACTGCCACGGATCCCGGCGTCGTTATGCGGCGTCCGCTCGCCCGAGAGATAGGGCAGAAACCGCACCGTGCCGGGCGCTTGCAGGGTCTCGCCCAGATCGGCGGTCAGGTCGGCCGGACGCTGCCCGGTGATCCGCGCCAGCCAGTTCAGGCTGTCCGTCGCAGACAGCATCACGCCCATCTGATACCAGCGCCCGGGCACCGCGTGGCAAAAGGTATGCACAGCCGTTTCCGGCGCAGGGCGATAACCGTCCCGTGCCGACAACAGCACCCCCGAGGTGCCCAGTGACACAAAGCCCTGCCCTTCGTCCAACGCGCCGATCCCGCAGGCGGCGGCGGCATTGTCGCCCGCGCCGCCCGCCACCGTGACCGGGCCTTTCACGCCCCAGGCCGCGCCCAGATCGGCACGCAGCAGCCCCGCGGCCTCCGACCCTTCGACCAGATCCGGCATCTGGTCGCGGCGCATGTGGCCCTGCGCCAGCAGATCATTCGACCAGTCGCGGCGACCCACGTCCAGCCACGAGGTGCCCGCGCTGTCGGACATGTCGGCCACGTAGGCCCCGGTCAGGTAAAAGTTGAGATAGGCCGCGGGCAGCAGCACCTTGGCCACCTGGGCGAAGATGCCGGGCTCGTTCTCGCGCACCCAGTCCAGCTTGGGCGCGGTGAAGCCGGGAAAGACGATATTGCCCGACAGCGCGCGGACGCCCTCGACCGCGTCGAGCCGTGCCGCCTGCGCCTGCGATCTTGTGTCATTCCACAGAATGCAGGGGCGCAGAACGCGCCCCTCGGCATCCAGCAGCGTCGCGCCGTGCATATGCCCCGCTACACCGATCCCGCGCAGATCGGCAAAGGCGGGGAGGGTGTCGCGCATCTGGGCCACCGCGCTGTCAAGCGCGGCGATCCATTCCGCCGGATCCTGCTCGGACCAGCCAGGATGAGGGTTGGCGACGGAATAATGCCGCTCGACCGACCCAAGCGCCCGACCCGCGTCATCGACAAGTAAGGCGCGCAGGCCAGAGGTGCCCAGGTCGATGCCCAGAAATGCCATGCGCGTGTCTTTCCTTCGCTTGCCCCGCAGGCGGGGCCGCGCCCGGGGTCAGGCGGTCTTGGCCGCCTCTTCCTTGGGCTCGTCGACGGTTTCTGCGTCTTCCACCTCGGGCGGATTGGGGGTCAGAACCTCTGCCTCCGGTTCCGGGGCGGGCTCTTCGCTCTTGTCCTCGATGGCGCCGATGATCAGCGGCAGCATTTCGGCCCCGCCGGGCAGGATGGATTCATTCTGCGGCGGGCTCTTCCACGACAGCGTGTCGAAGCTGCCGCAATTGTTGCAGATCGGCGTCCACTCCGCGTGGATGTTGTTGCACTTGTCGCAGACCCACTGCGGCCCGCGCGGCGAGGTCAGCGCCTTGGCCAGCCAGCCGCGCACCACCTGTTCGGACGCGCCCTCGCCCCGTTCGATCGCCGCCATGATCGTCAGCGCGCGCGAATCCGGGTCGTGTTCGGCCAAGTCCCCGATCGCGCGGCGCGCGCCCGGGAAATCCTCGGCGGCGAGGTTAAGTTCGGCCAGCAGCAGCCGCGTTTCGCGGTGATCGGGGTTGATCGCCGTCAACTGGCGGAACCGCTTGAGCCGGTCCTGCGGGGTCTCGTCCGGCACGATCTCGGCAAAGGCGGCGGCGAGGTCGGGATGCGGCTGCACTTCCCATGCCTTCTTGAGAAGACGAATGGCGTTCTTGGGGCGGTTGTTCGCCACATAGGACCGCGCCGCGAGCGAGGCCGCCGGGATCAGGTCGGGCGAGGCCTTGTTCGCCGCGATGGCCGCCTCGCGCGCCTCGATAGACTTGCCCTCGTCAAAGATGTCCTTGGCCTCGGACAGCGCCAGCACCGCATCGCGGCGGCGATAGACGTCGCGCGGCAGCGCTCCGTGCTTGAGCTTGGCCGCCAGCGTCTTGCGGGCACCGGCCCAGTCGGCCTCCTTGGCCTGCAACTGCAGCAGGGTGTTCTGGACTTCCTCGTGCTTGGGTCGGATGGCGAACGCCCGCTCGGCCAGCTTCAGCGCGGTGTCGGTATCGCCCGCCTCGAGCTTTTGCTTCATCAGGCCCCGCACGCCGACAAAGCGCGTCTCGTCGCGCTGCACCAGCCGTTTGTAGACCTCTTCGGCCTTCTTGCGGTCGCCCACCATTTCCGCGGCCTGCGCGGTGATCAGATCGGTCAGCTCGGGCTTGTGCAGGTATTTCTCGGCCTTGGTGGCCTTGGCCATGGCCAGCCGCCCCTCGCCCGAGGCCAGCGCCATCAGCCCTTCGCTCAGTGCCTGGAAGCCCTTGCGCTCGCGGTTACGGTCGAAGTAGCGCGAGATCGCGGTCTCGTCGCCGTTGATGAATTTCAGGATGGCGATCAGCAGCGAAAACAGCTTGAAGAACACCCAGACCGCGACCACCAGCACCAGTGCGGCCATCACCGATTGCAGGGGACCAAGCGTGTATTCGGTGCCGGCGACGGTGATCTGCACACCGCCCTGGCTTTCCATCAGATAGCCCGCGCCAAGGGTCAGCGCCGCAACCAGCGCCACGAAAAGGATAATCTTAATCAGCGACCAAAGCATGGTTCGACCCTTATTCCTGGTTCAGTTCTTGCGCGAGGCCGCTTGCCGCCTCGAGCGCCGCCCGGCGCGCCTGCGCCCGGCCCATCCAATCGGCCATGACCGCCTGCGCCGGTTCGGGCAGCTTTGCCAGTTCGTCCAGCGCGCCGCCAAGATCGCCGGCCTTGGCCGCAGCCTCGGCCCGTGACAGCACGGCGTCGGGATCGTCGCCTTCGCGCGGGGTGACCGACCGCGCGCCCAGCTGACGCTGAAGGAACGCGCCCAGCCCGCCGCCGTCGGCCTCGGCGCCGCTGCGCGCGGCGGTCAGCGCGTCGCGGGCGAGATCGGGGAAATCGGCGACAAGCGCGGTCAGGGTCGGCACCCCGTCCGCCGCGACCGAGGCGAGCGCATCGGGCACCGCCACGCCTTGCGACGTCAGGGTGTTCAGCGCCGGGCCGAAGGGGTCGCCGTCTTGCAGCGCAGTGCTGACCTGCGCCAGGGACGCGCGGGCCTGCGCCACACCGGCCTGCGCGCTGGCGCTCTGTTCGGCGGCGACGGCCTCGGCAGCGATATTCTCGATCTCGGCGCGCTGGGTTTCGACGGCGCTGCGGAGCGCGTCCAGCTCGCGCTCGTAGGCCGCTATGGCCTCGGGCGAAACGGCCTCGGTCATCGGCTCTTTTTCCAGCGCGGTCAGGCGGTCGCCGTAACCGGCGATCTGATCCGAAAGCTCGGCGAGCCGGCCGTCGACCGCATCGAACCGCGCCGTCAGATCGCCTACCGATCCCTCCAGCCCGCTGAGGTCGATCGCGCCAACCGCGCCGGACACCTCTCCGATCCGGCCTTCCAGCGCTTCGATCGCCCCGGCCTGATCTGCCAGTGCGCTGCGCGCTTCGTCCTGAAACGGGTCTGGCGGCGGGGCCAGGAACGGCAGGCTATCGCGGAGCACAGGCGAGGCGAAAAAGCCCAGCGCCGCCGCGACCACACCGCCCAGAACCATCGGAGCAAAGCCACCCTTGCGCACCACGGTTTCGCGCTCGACGACCTTCGGGGCGGCGGGCTCGGGTTCGGGTGTGTCGGCGGCCGGCTCCGGCTCGGCCTCGTCCTGGGTCAGATCGTCTTGCGCGGCCCCGGTATCGT
Source organism: Aestuariicoccus sp. MJ-SS9 (assembly GCF_032586235.1). NCBI lineage: Bacteria > Pseudomonadati > Pseudomonadota > Alphaproteobacteria > Rhodobacterales > Paracoccaceae > Aestuariicoccus > Aestuariicoccus sp. MJ-SS9. Next base: position 33,360 of record NZ_JAWHTD010000002.1, on the reverse strand, counting down.
CGGCGGCCTCTGCGGGTTCGTCCGTTTCTGTCCCGGATGTCTCCGACTCTCCTGGCTCTTCCGCCGTGGCCTCTTCCCCTTCGCCCTCTTCTTGCGAGGTCACGTCTTCGCCAGTCTCAGCCTCCGCCGATTCGCCCTCAGATTGAGGCTCTTCCTGGGGGGCGTCGTCTGGCGTGTCGTCTGACTGGGGCTCCTCCGGAACGACAACAGCGTCCGGAATCGTCTCTGGGTTCAGCTCTTTTTCGTCGGGGGCAGCGCCGGTTTCGTCGGTCGCGTTCTCTGGATTTTCCTTGGACTTGTCCGGTGTTGCCACGTATCCACCCTTCCGAATCTCAAACGATTGTCTAATCCGACTGACAATCGACCTTACTGCGCACCACCCCGGTCCTCAAGCTTTGCCGCAGCGGACAGCAGTTTTCTCACAGCCTCCCGCATCGCGTTCGCGTTCGGGGCGGCCGCGGTTTCCAGCATAGTGACATAGGCCGCGGGGACCGCGTCGGCCACTGTCTGGCTGATCGCGGCGACATAGATCGGCGCTTTGCCCAAATTTTGTGCGGAAAGATGCTGCGCCGTGCGGGGCGAAAACAACGGCACCACGACCGGAGCCGCGCCGTCCAGCGCCGCGCGGGCGTCGTCGGTCAGCGGCAAGAGCGGCTGGTCGTAGGCGATCACCTCCTGCGCGTCCAGGCCCGACGCCCGCAGCCGGTCCGCCACGGCGCCGCGGGAATGCGCGCCCCGGACATGCAGCAGACGGCCCTTGGGGCGGCGTTGCAGGATCATATCCACCAGCGCATCGGCGTCGCCGTCGGCGGACACCGCCGTCAGCCCGATCTCTTCGGCCACCCGCGCCGTCGCCTGCCCGACGCAGAACGCGGGCAGATCGGTCCGCCCGCCCAGCACACCATAGCTGTGCACGCCGTTGGCCGAGGTGAAGATCAGCCCGCCGAAGCCGTCCATGTCCGGCAACCGCCCGTTGGTGCGCGCCGCCATCAGCGGCGAAACCACCGCGCGGAACCCGGTCACGCCCGCGTCACGCAGCGCCTGCACAAAGGTCTCGGACGCCGCTTGCGGGCGGGTCATCAGCAGAATGGGGTCGGGCCGGGCCATCGACGCTCCGGGATTGTGGGGCGTATACTCTGGTGGTACCTGCAAGCCTGCACTGGCGCAACGGAAAGTCAAATGGCCCCGCCTCTCACCATCCTCGGCCTGGAAAGCAGCTGTGACGACACCGCCGCCGCCGTCCTGCGCGGGCGCGCGGTGCTGGCCTCGGTCGTCATGGGCCAGACCGAGCTGCACGCGGCCTTTGGAGGTGTGGTGCCCGAGATCGCCGCCCGCGCCCATGCCGAGAAGCTGGATCTGGCGGTCGAGCAGGCGCTGGCGCAGGCGGGCGTGACACTGGCCGATCTCGACGCCATCGCCGTGACCGCCGGTCCGGGGCTGATCGGCGGGGTGCTGTCGGGCGTGATGCTGGCCAAGGGGCTGGCCACCGGGCTGGGCAAGCCGCTGATCGGGGTCAACCACCTGGCGGGACACGCGCTGACGCCGCGACTGACCGACGACATGACCTATCCCTACCTGATGCTGCTGGTGTCCGGCGGGCATTGCCAGTTCCTGATCGTGCGCGGGGCCGAGGATTTCACCCGCCTCGGCGGCACCATCGATGACGCCCCGGGCGAGGCGTTCGACAAGACCGCGCGCATCCTCGGGCTGCCGCAGCCCGGCGGGCCGTCGGTCGAGGCGGCGGCGCGGGACGGCGATCCGGCGCGGTTCCGCTTCCCCCGACCGCTGCTGGACCGGCCGGGCTGCGATCTGTCGTTCTCGGGTTTGAAGACCGCGCTGCTGCGCCAGCGCGACGCGCTGGTCGCGGACCAGGGCGGCCTGCATGTGCAGGACCGCGCCGATCTCTGCGCCGGGTTCCAGGCCGCCGTGCGCGACGTGCTAGCCGAAAAGACCCGCCGCGCGCTGGCGCTTTACCTGGACGAAAACCCGAAGACACCGGGCTTTGCAATCGCCGGAGGCGTGGCCGCCAACGGGCCGATCCGGGCGGCGATGCAGGACCTTTGCGCCGAGCATGACGTACGCTTCGTTGCGCCGCCGCTGGCGCTCTGCACCGACAACGCGGCGATGATCGCCTGGGCCGGGGCCGAGCTTTTCGCCGCCGGGCACCGGGACGACATGACCCTTGTGGCGCGCCCGCGCTGGCCGCTGGATCAGAACGCGGCGCCGCTGGTCGGGTCGGGCAAGAAAGGGGCCAAGGCATGAGCCTGTCTGTTCTGGGCGCGGGGGCTTTCGGCACCGCTCTGGCCGTGGCGCTGGCGCGGGGCGGAACGCCCGTCGCCCTGTGGGCGCGCAACCCCGATCAGGCCGCCGCCATGACCGCCGACCGCAGCAACCCGCGCCTGCCCGATGTGCGCCTGCCCGACAGCATCACGCCCACCAGCGATCTGAACGTTGCCTGCGCGGCGGACATCCTGCTGCTGGCAGTGCCGATGCAGCAGCTTTCGGGCCTTCTGGCGCAGATGCCACAGACCCCGGGTCAACACCTGGTGGCCTGCTGCAAGGGCATCGACCTGGAGGCCGGCATCGGCCCCACAGGCCTTATCACCCGCGCGCATCCCGACGCGACCGCCGCCGTCCTGACCGGACCCAGCTTTGCCGCCGACATCGCCATCGGCCTGCCCACGGCCCTGACGCTGGCTTCGACCGACCGGCAAGCGGCCAAGACGCTGCAAGTGGCGCTGTCGACTCCGACGCTTCGGCTGTATCGCAGCGCCGATCCGGTAGGGGCGGAGCTGGGCGGCGCGCTTAAGAACGTGATCGCCATCGCCTGCGGGGCCTGCATCGGCTCTGGGCTGGGCGACAGCGCCCGCGCTGCGCTGATGACGCGCGGATTTGCCGAGATGCGGCGTTTCGCCGATGCCTTCGGCGCAGAGCCGGACACCCTGCTGGGCCTCTCGGGCTTTGGCGATCTGGCGCTGACCTGCGGGTCGGATCTGTCGCGCAATTACCGCTTCGGCCTGGCGTTGGGCCAAAACGCGGATTTCGATCCGGCCGCCACCGTCGAAGGTGCTGCGACCGCCCGCGCCGTCGCGCGGATCGCCGAAGACCGCAGCCTCGACATGCCGATCTGCGCCGAGGTGGCGCAGCTGACCACCGGCCAGCGCAGCGTCCCAGAGGCGATGCGCGCCCTGCTTTCCAGACCCCTCAAGGAGGAATGACCATGCTCGTCACCCTGATCGCCAAGGACAAACCCGGCGCGCTCGCCACCCGCAAAGAAAACCGCGAGGCGCATCTGGCCTATCTCAAGGCCACCGGCGTCGTCGAACAGGCCGGCCCGATCCTCGATGCCGAGGAACAGATGGTCGGGTCCGTGATCGTGCTCGACGTGGCCGACATGGCCGCCGCGCAGGATTGGGCCGACAACGACCCTTACGCCAAGGCGGGCCTCTTCGACAGCGCCGAGCTGTTGCACTGGAACCGGGTGATCGGCAAATGAAGTACTGGCTTTTCAAATCCGAACCCTCGACCTGGAGCTGGGACAACCAGGTCGCCAAGGGTGACGCGGGCGAGGAATGGGATGGTGTGCGCAATTACCAGGCGCGCAATTTCATGCGCGAGATGGCGGTGGGCGACCGTGGCTTTTTCTACCATTCGCAAAAGGAAAAGGCGATTGTCGGCACGATCGAGGTGATCGCCGAGGCGCATCCCGACAGCACCACGGACGACGACCGCTGGGAATGTGTGGACATCAAGGCGCTGTCGCCCGCGAAAACGCCCGTGACGCTGGACCAGATCAAGGCGGACGAACGGCTGTCGGACATGGTGCTGGTGAACAACTCTCGCCTGTCGGTGCAGCCGGTCACGCCAAAGGAATGGGCGATCCTTTGCGACATGGCCGGGATCGAGGGCTGACACCCCGGACGCACGCATGAAAAAAGGGGGTTCCGGCACCACCCGAAACCCCCATCACCCCGCGTGTTTCTCTACCCACCACACGCGAAAAGAATTCTGGGCCGGGCCGTTCTGGCCGGTGTCTCATGGATAGCCGAAATCGCGCCCTGCCGCAAATTCCAAGTCCCGAGAATACCAGTCGAAACTATGCCGAATTTGCACAAAAAAAGACCCCCTTAACGGGGGCCTTTTGTGATCCGGACGCGCCGGTCAGCCGTAGACGGCCTCTTTGCCGAAGTGCTTGGTGAGCATGTAATAGACCACCGCGCGGTACTTGTCGCGCTCGGAACGGCCATAGGTTTCGATCACCGAATTGATCGCATCCGTCAGCTCGGGGCCGTCGGCAAGGCCAAGCTTCTTGATGAGAAAGTTGTTCTTGACGGTCTCCAGCTCGCCGGGCTGGGTTGCGGCAACGGTGGACGCGTCGGCGTCGTAGATCGCGGGGCCGCAGCCGATCGTCACCTTGGTCAGCAGGTCCATGTCCGGTTCCATGCCGCATTTGTTGCGCAGGTCGTCGGCATATTTCGCGATCAGATCGTCACGCTTTCCCATCAGGTCTCTCCCTTTATTTCCGGGCTGCGCCGGATTTCCGATTGTCCGGGCCGACGCCGGGGATTCCGGCCGGCCTCTGGCGCGCATGCTGACGCGTTCCACCAAGTCTGACAATGGAAATGCGCCGCGAATTGCCCCGATGCGGCAGCGAAACGACACTTTGCGCGTCGGTCGCGGGCAAGAAGACCCCGCCCCGGCCTGCGACGCTGAGGCCACCGGGTCTTGCGCCCCGTTGCCTCATGCTATCCGATGGACAGGGGCCGGGGTCCCCTGCGGAGCCCGGCGAAGATTGGGAAAAGGGGGGCGTCATGGCCGATCAAACCGTCAGTTTCACCCAGATGAAGGATGGCACCGCCGAGGATTACGCGCTGCTCGAACGGCTGGAAAAGCCGTATCTGTCGCTGACCCCCGACCGGATTCTGGACGAATTGCGCCGGCAGGGCGAGACCACGCTCGAAGGCTACAAGATCACCCGCATGACCCACGGGCTTCAGGCCGCCACCCGCGCCGAACGTGACGGCGCGGATATCGACTGGATCGTCGGCGCGCTTTTGCACGACATCGGCGACGGGCTGGCCCCGCAGAACCACGACCGGTTCTCGGCCGAGGTGATCCGCCCCTTCGTGCGCTGGGATGTGGCCTGGGTGGTCGAACATCACGGCATCTTCCAAATGCTCTATTACGGGCATCACTACGGGTGGGACCGCAACGCGCGCGACCGGTTCCGCGACCATCCGTGCTTTCAAAGCTGCGCGGAATTCTGTGAACGCTGGGACCAGTCGTCCTTCGACCCCGGTTACGACGCCCTGCCGCTCGAACACTTCGAACCCATGGTGCGCGAGGTCTTCGCCCGCAAGGCCTACGACGCGGATGTGATCCGCGAAGGCTATGTCTCGCCGCTCCACGATTGACGCCTGCAGCCCCCGCCGCGCATTCTGGCGGGGCAAAGGGGGACATCATGGACAGCAACACCGAATGGCAAGTATCCGGCAATGCCGCGCAGCGCTACGAAGAGCATCTGGTGCCGGTGATCTTCGTGCCCTGGGCCGAGCATCTGATCGGGCGGGCGGGTCTGCGTGACGGGCAAGCGGTTCTGGATATCGCCTGCGGCACGGGAATCGTGGCGCGCATGGCGGCCGATAAGGTCGGTTCAGGCGGGCGCGTGGCCGGTGTCGATCTGAACGCCGGAATGCTCGCCGTGGCGCGGGACAGCGCCGCAGCCGAAGGCCGCAAAATCGACTGGCAAGAGGGCAACGCCCAGGACCTGCCCTTTGACGATGGCACGTTCGACGCGGTCTTCTGCCAGCAAGGGCTGCAGTTCTTTCCCGACAAGGTGACGGCTTTGTCGGAAATGCGGCGGGTGCTGAAGCCGGGCGGGCGGGCGCTGGTCTGCGTCGCGGCGGCGCTGGCAGAGAACCCGCTGATGCAGACGCAGGTGGCCGCCTTCGACCGGCATCTGGACAGCGCCAGCGGCGACGCGATCCGCGCGGTCTGCGGGCTGCACGACGCCGCGACCATCCGGGGACTGACCGCCGACGCGGGTTTCGCCGACGCCGAGGTCGAAAAGATTACGCTGACCCTGCGCCACCCCGACGCACGCGCCTTCGTCGCCGGGCTGATGAAGGCGACGCCGAATGCCGGGCGAATCGCCGACATGCCCGAGGACAAGCGCGCGCAGATCCTTCAGGATTTGCTGGACGGCTTCGGTGCCTGTGTCCAAGGCGATGCGCTGGAATTCCCGCATGTCTCGCATGTGATCGACGCGCGCGCTTGACGGCGCGCGCGGGGCACTCCAGACCTCGGACCAGACGACGGCAGAGCCGCGCAGGAACCGGACAGACACCATGGATCACGCCTTTTGGCACCAGCGCTGGGAAAACGGGCAGATCGGCTTTCACGAAGCCCAGCCGAACGCGATGCTGAGGGCGCATCTGGGCGCGCTTGAACTGGCCCCGGGCAGCCGCCTGTTCCTGCCGCTCTGCGGCAAGACCCGCGATATCGGCTGGCTCTTGGCTCAGGGCCTCCGCGTCGCCGGGGCAGAGCTGAGCGAGACGGCCGTCAAGGCGCTCTTCGCCGATCTGGGCATGACGCCAGAGATCGGCGTCCAGGGCGCGATGACGCTCTACAGCGCCCCCGGCCTCGACCTCTTTGTCGGGGATATCTTCGATCTCACGCCCGACATGCTCGGACCTGTCGATGCGATCTACGACCGCGCCGCGCTGGTGGCGCTGCCCGAAGGGATGCGGCAGGACTATGCCGCGCACATGACCCGCCTGGCCGGTGGCGCGCCACACCTTCTGATCACCTTCGAATACGACCAATCCGCCATGTCCGGCCCACCCTTCTCGGTCACCGGCGACATGGTGCAAGATCTCTACGGCGCGACGTATAACGTCACGGCATTGGAAGGCGCCGAGGTTCCCGGCGGCTTCAAGGGCCGAGTCCCGGCGCGCGAAACCGCCTGGCACCTGACCGCCCGCTGAACGCGCGGCCGCGCCCCGCCGCGCAACACAGTCCCGGGCTTGACCCGCGACCTCTGCCTCCAACCGCCCCGAAAACGAAAAACCCCGGCGCGGATCGGCGCCGGGGCAAAGTCTGCCGCATAAAACCCGCGTCAGTAGCGGTAATGCTCGGGCTTGAAGGGCCCTTCGGGCGTCACGCCGATATAGGCCGCCTGCTCGGGGTCCAGTTGCGTCAGCTTGACGCCGATGCGGTCCAGATGCAGCCGCGCGACCTTTTCGTCCAGCGCCTTGGGCAGGATGTAGACGCCCGGATGGTATTCGTCACCCTTCGTCCAAAGCTCGATCTGCGCCAGCACCTGGTTGGTAAACGAGGCCGACATCACGAAGGACGGGTGCCCGGTGGCGTTGCCGAGGTTCAGCAGACGCCCCTCGGACAGCAGAATGATCCGGTTGCCAGAGGGCATCTCGATCATGTCCACCTGGTCCTTGATGTTGGTCCACTTGTGGTTCTTCAGGTTGGCCACCTGAATTTCGTTGTCGAAATGGCCGATGTTGCCGACGATGGCCATGTCCTTCATCTCGCGCATGTGCTCGATGCGGATCACGTCCTTGTTGCCGGTCGTGGTGATGAAGATATCGGCGGTCTTGACCACATCCTCCAGCAGCACCACCTCGAAGCCGTCCATCGCCGCCTGCAGGGCGCAGATCGGGTCGACTTCGGTCACCTTCACCCGCGCACCCGCGCCTCGCAGGCTCGCGGCCGAGCCTTTGCCGACGTCGCCATAGCCCATAACGACCGCGACCTTACCGGCCATCATCGTGTCCGTGGCGCGGCGGATGCCATCGACGAGCGATTCCTTGCAGCCGTACTTGTTGTCGAACTTCGACTTGGTGACGCTGTCGTTGACGTTGATCGCCGGGAAGGGCAGCAGGCCCTTCTTGTGCAGATCGTAAAGCCGGTGCACGCCCGTCGTGGTTTCCTCGGAAACGCCCTGGATCGCCTCTTTCTGCTTGGTGAACCAGCCGGGGCTGGCGGCCAGACGCTTCTTGATCTGCGCGAAAAGGCAGGTTTCCTCTTCCGACGTCGGCACCTCGATCAGGTCGGTCTCGCCGGCCTCGACCCGCGCGCCCAGCAGGACGTACATCGTCGCGTCGCCGCCATCGTCGAGGATCATGTTGCAGGTGCCGCCCTCGCCGCCGAACTGAAAGATCTTGTCGGTGTAGGACCAGTATTCCTCGAGCGTCTCACCCTTGATCGCAAAGACCGGCGTGCCGCCCTCGGCGATTGCCGCCGCCGCGTGATCCTGGGTCGAGAAGATGTTGCACGACGCCCAGCGCACGTCCGCGCCCAGCGCAACCAGCGTTTCGATCAGAACCGCGGTCTGGATCGTCATGTGCAGCGACCCGGCGATTCTGGCGCCCTTGAGCGGCTTGCTCTCGCCATATTCGGCGCGCAGGGCCATCAGCCCGGGCATCTCGGTTTCCGCGATATCGAGCTCTTTGCGGCCAAAGCCGGCAAGCCCGATATCCCTGATGATATAGTCGTTGGCCATTTCATGGATTCCTGATCAGATTTGGAAGCGGCCATATCACCGGAGGTCTTAAACGGCAACTGATCCGGACTGCTGCCCCGGCAGAGCGCCGCTGGCCAGCAGACCGACCTTTTCCGATACCGAATACCACCAATTCAAGCGGCGCTTGATTTGCGATGCAACCTGAACCAGAATCGGCGGAAAAATCAAGCCGCGCCGTGGCGCGCTGACCCGAGCGGAGTATAAAATTCGATGGATACGACCCTGTCGCACCCGGCAAACGAATACGGCCGCTACTGCGTGCCCGCCGGTCTCGAGACGCGCCCCGCCGCCAAGGCCGTTCTGGCCGGCGGGGTTTACGAGCCCGACACGATCCGCTTCATGCGCAACCACGCGGGCGCAGGCGACATCATCCACGCCGGGGCGTTTTTCGGCGATTTCATCCCTGCCCTGTCTGGCGCGCTGGCCTCCGACGCCCGGCTCTGGGCGTTCGAGCCTAACCCCGGCAACCACGCTGCCGCCGAAAAGACCATCGCGCTGAATGATCTGGAGAACGTGACGCTGACCAACGCCGCGCTCTCCAATCGCGAAGAGGAGGTGCTCTTTCGCACCAGCGACGCCGAGGGCCGCTCGCTCGGCGGCCTGTCGCATTTCGTGACCGAGGAGGGCGATGGTGTCGAACCGGTGCAGGCGGTCATGCTGGATTACGTCGTTCCGAGAACACGTAACGTGTCGATCCTGCAGCTCGATGTCGAAGGGCACGAAAAACAGGCGCTGCGCGGGGCCTATCATCTGATCTACCGCTGCCGGCCGATCCTGATCCTCGAATATTTCGGGCAGCTGCAGTGGATCAACCGCACCTTCCGCGGGCTGAATTACGAGAAGGTCGGCAAGCTGCACGGCAATTTCGTTTATGCCTGCGCCGGACATGGCCTGACGCTCTGACGTCAAGGGCGGCAGGCGATTTACACCCGCCGACGCAACGCCTAATCCTGTGGTCCAGACCCTGACCACGAGGATTCCATGGCCAAACCGCCCCGCGCCTGGCAACGCATGCTTTCGGGCCGTCGCCTCGACCTGCTCGACCCGACCCCGGTGGATATCGAGATCGAGGACATCGCCCACGGCCTGGCATTCGTCGCGCGCTGGAACGGCCAGACCCAAGGCGATTACGCCTATTCGGTGGCGGAACACTCGCTGCTGGTCGAGGCGCTCTATCGCCGCCTTTGCCCCGATGCGCCGGTGAAATGGCAGCTGGCCGCGCTGCTGCACGATGCGCCGGAATATGTGATCGGCGATATGATCTCGCCGGTCAAGGCCGCGGTCGGGCCGGATTACGGCGCGCTGGACGACCGGCTTTCGGCGGCGATCCACATCCGCTTCGGCCTGCCCGCCGCGATCCCCAAGACCGTCAAACGCCAGATCAAGCGCGCCGACCGGATCAGCGCCTGGATGGAGGCGACCCGCATCGCCGGGTTCGCCGAAGCCGAGGCCGACCGCTTTTTCGGCCGGCCCGACGCGGCGCTGATCGACGGCTTCGACATTCGCCTGCGCGCCCCGGTCGAGGTGCGCGCGGATTTCACCGCGCGCCACGCCGAGCTTATGGCGCGGCTGTAAGAACTTGGCGAAGACGCCCGTCAGGGCGGATGAGCAGCTCCTCCGCCCTTGCGGGCGTCCTCGCATCAGCCAACCACGTTGAACCCCGGCCCGTAGGGATACCCGGTGATGTTCTCGTTGCCATCCTCGGTGATCACCAGGATATCGTGTTCGCGATATCCCCCAGCGCCCGGCGCGCCCTGCGGCAGGGTCAGCATCGGCTCCATCGAGATCACCATGCCGGGCTCCAGAACGGTGTCGATGTCCTCGCGCAGCTCCAGCCCGGCCTCGCGGCCGTAGTAATGCGACAGCACGCCGAAAGAATGGCCATAGCCGAAGGTGCGGTATTGCAGCAGGTCGCGCTCGGCAAAGAACGTATTGATCGCCTCCGTCACCTCGGCGCAGGACGCTCCGGGCTGCAGCAACGACATGCCATATTCATGCGCGGCGACGTTGGCCTCCCAGATCGACAGCGACGCATCGTCCACCTCTCCCACGAAGAGCGTCCGTTCCAGCGCGGTGTAATAGCCCGAGATCATCGGGAAGGTGTTGAGCGACAGGATATCGCCGCGCTCCAGCACGCGCGCCGTCACCGGGTTGTGCGCCCCGTCGGTGTTCAGCCCCGACTGGAACCAGACCCAGGTGTCGCGGTATTCGGCATCCGGAAAGCGCCGGGCGATCTCCATTTCCATCGCGTCGCGCCCGGCCATGGCCACGTCGATCTCGCGCGCGCCCTCGCGGATCGCGTCGCGGATAGCGTAGCCACCCACATCCGCCACCTGCGCGCCCTGCCGGATCAGCGCGATCTCGGCGGGCGATTTGTGCATCCGCTGGCGCATCGTCGCGGGGGCCATGTCGAGGCTGCGCGCGGGCGCGAGGAAGTCCTCCATCAGCGCCTTCTGCGCCAGCGTCATGTGGTCGGCCTCATAGCCCACCACCTGCCCCGGCCCGGTGACCGATGCAATCGCGCGCCAGAAGTTGTTCCGCGTCCAGTCCGTATAGGTGATGTTGTCGCCGTGGCAGCGCCGCCAGGGCTGGCCCGCGTCGATGCCCGCGCTGATCGTCACGCTTTCGCTGTCGGTCACGACCAGGCCATACGGCCGCCCGAACGAACAATAAAGAAAGCCCGAGTAATAGGCGATATTGTGCATCGAGGTGAAGACGCAGGCCGTGACCCCGACCTCGGCCATCCGGCGGCGCAACCCGGCAAGACGCGCGTCATATTCATCATGCGAAAACGGCAGAACGGCCTTTTCGCCATTGTGGAAACGGTAGAATTCGGGACGGTCCATGAACCCCTCCTTTGGCCACGCGGGGAAGTGACCTTCCCCCGCCATGGCACTGGCAAAGCAAGGCCCCGGCGTGCAGGACGGATCAAGGGGCGCGCATCATTCGCGCTGGCGACGCCATCGCCTGCCCACGGGCATCCATGCCTGAAATCGGCGGCGAAGGCCAGACAACCCGCGACAGGCCAATGTCGTTTTTGCAGGCTTCCACGGAAAGCGGTCTTGCCGGACCGCACGGGGCCGGGTTTGATGGCCCAGACCCCCAAGGAGGCCCTCATGCGCTTTGATATCGAGATCCGCGGATCGGGACCGCCCGTGCTGTTTCTGCCCGGCTCTTACAGCACGCCGCGCGCCTGGGCGCCGATGTTCGATCTGATCGAGGGCTGGCAGATGCTTTCCGTCAGCCTGCCCGGTTACGGCACGACCCCGGAACGGCGCAGACCCGGTGCCTGTCACATGGCCGATATGACCGGATTTGTCACGGAAGTGGCCGAAAGGATCGGCGCGCCTTTCCACCTGGTCGGGCATTCCTTTGGCGGGCAGATCGCGTTGGCCGCGGCGCTGGAGGGCACTCTGCCCATCCTCAGCCTCATCACATTCGAGGCGAATCCGATCTACGCGCGCCACGCCGACGCCGACTTTGCCTGGCGCTCCGACACCGACGCGATGGTCCGGCGGTTCGAAGAGGCCGTCGCCGCGCAGGACCGGCAGGCCGCCGGGATCATCATCGACTACTGGAGCAGCCCCGGCACCTTCGCCGCGATGCCCGAGCCCATCCGCGCCTTCTGCGCGGATACGGCCGGGACGAATCTGCTGGACTGGAAGACCGCGCAGACCTTCACGCCAGAGCTCGAGGCCTTCGCGGCGCTTAACATGCCCTGCACGCTGTGCCGCGGCGGGTTGGCCAATGCCGCGATCCGCGACGTGACCGACCTGTTGACCGGAATTATTCCCGACAGCCGGCAAGAGGTGGTCGACGGGGCCGACCATTTCCTGATCTCCACCCACCCCGGCGACTGCGCCCGCATCGTGACCGATCACCTGCGCCGCACGTCGGCCTGACGAACGCGCTCAGCGCCCCGCGGCGCGCAGCCAGATCTTGTATTGCAGTCGGACGCCATAGCGCCGCGCCTGCGCCAGTTTGCGCAGCACCAGCGACAGCGCGCGGGCGGGGTCGCGGTGATCCTCCCAGTTTTCACCGGGCGCATCCGCGCCGATGATTTCCCAGCCGATGTCGCGCGGCGGCTCGCGCAGGGTCAGCGCGGCGGCCTCCATCATGCTCACGCCTTCGCCACGCGCCGCGGCGAAACGCGCCAGCGCCTCAGCGGAACCGGCGCGCAGCCAGGGCGCGCCGTCGCCGGTATGGGCCGCCTGCCGCCACGCCGCCAGATCCTCCGGCGACGGCGGGTCGGCATCGGCAAGCAGGTCGGCCCCTTTCATCGAGACCTCAGACCGTCAGGCAGACGTATTTCATCTCGAGGTAATCCTCGATCCCGTGGTGGCTGCCTTCGCGGCCGAGGCCGGATTGCTTGACCCCGCCGAACGGCGCGACCTCGGTCGAGATCAGGCCGGTGTTCACCCCGACGATGCCGTATTCCAGCGCCTCGGCCACCTTGTAGACCCGGCTAAGATCCTTGGCGTAGAAATAGCTGGCGAGGCCAAAGATAGTGTCGTTGGCCATGGCGATCACGTCGTCCTCGTCCTCGAACTTGAAGAGCGGGGCCAGCGGGCCAAAGGTTTCGTCCTGCGCGAACGCCATGTCCTGCGTCGCGCCGGTCACGATGGTCGGCGGCAGGAAGTTGCCCGGCCCCTGCACCGGCTCGCCGCCGCCCAGGATCACCTTGCCGCCCTTGGCGGTGGCGTCGGCGACGTGCTCCTGCACCTTCTGGATGGCGTCGGCATTGATCAGCGGGCCCAGATCGGTGCCGTCTTCCAAACCGTCGCCCACCTTCATCTGGCCGACCCGCGCCGCCAGCTTTTCGGCGAAGGCGTCATAGACCCCGGACTGCACGTAGATGCGGTTGGCGCAGACGCAGGTCTGGCCGTTGTTGCGGAACTTGCAGATGATCGCACCCTCGACCGCCGCGTCCAGATCGGCGTCGTCGAAGACGATGAAGGGCGCGTTTCCGCCCAGCTCCATCGAGCATTTCATGACCTGGTCGGCGGCCTGTTTCAGCAGGATGCGCCCCACCTCGGTCGAGCCGGTGAAGGTCAGCTTGCGGACCTTGGGGTTCTCACAGAATTCCTTGCCGATGGCCGAGGACGACGCCGACGGCACCACGTTGAACACGCCCGCCGGGATGCCCGCGCGTTCCGCCAGAACGCCCAGAGCGATGGCCGACAGCGGGGTTTCCTTGGCAGGCCGCGCGACAAAGGCGCATCCGGCCGCCAGCGCCGGTCCGGCCTTGCGGGTGATCATCGCGTTGGGGAAGTTCCACGGCGTGATCGACGCGGCCACCCCGATCGGCTGTTTCAACACCATGATCCGCTTGTCGCGCTGGTGGCCCGGGATCATCTCGCCGTAGATGCGCTTGGCCTCTTCGGCGAAGAACTCGACGAAGGACGCGCCATAGGCCACCTCGCCCTTGGCCTCGGCCAGGGGTTTGCCCTGCTCGGCGGTCATGATGATGCCCAGGTCGTCCTGGTTGGCCATCATCAGGTCGAACCACTTGCGCAGGATCCCGGCGCGTTCCTTGCCGGTCATCGCGGCCCAGTCCTTTTGCGCGGCATAGGCGGCGTCGATGGCCTTGGCGACCTGCGCGCGGCTCAGATCGGCGACCTGCGCCACCACATCGCCCCGCGCGGGGTTGGTGACGTCAAAGGTGCCGTCCTGGCCGTCGATCCACTGGCCGTTCACATAGCCCCGTGTCTCGAGCAGGGACGGATCCTTGAGCAGGCTGGCAAGATTGGTTTCGCTGGGCATTGGGGTCTCTCCTCGAAAAAGTTTGTGCGCCGCGGCGCTTTTGCTATGTCGTTACTCCAAGCCTGCGACGGAGGGAAGCGATGGACCTGGACGATGCCTATGCAAACGCCGCCTATATTCCAGAGGCCGACGCCTACCCGCCCCGCTGGGCCGCCGAGGCCGAGGCGTTCCGCCAGCGCATGGCGGTCGCCGGGCGGGCGCGGCTTGGGGTGATGTACGGGCACGGCACCCGCGAATCGCTCGATCTCTTCCTGCCCGAAGGCCCGCCCGAGGGGATCGTCGTCTTTGTGCATGGCGGCTATTGGCGGCGATTCGACAATTCCTATTGGTCGCATCTGGCGGCGGGGCCGCTGGCTCATCGCTGGGCGGTGGCCATGCCAAGCTACGATCTTTGCCCGCGCGTGCGCATTTCCGACATCACCCGGCAGGTGGCGCAGGCGATCACGGCCGTCGCTCATGACATCCCCGGCCCGATCCGGCTGACCGGACATTCCGCCGGCGGGCATCTGGTGGCGCGGATGCCGGCGCCGGGGGTGCTGCCCGACGACGTGGCGCAACGCCTTGCGCGGGTGATGCCGATCTCGCCGCTGTCGGACCTGCGGCCGCTGATGCAGACCTCGATGAACGACGATTTCCGGATGACCGAGGAAGAGACCATAGCTGAAAGCCCGGCTCTGGCCGAAAAGCCCGCTGTGCCCGTGACGGTCTGGGTCGGCGCAGACGAACGCCCGGCCTTGCTGGATCAGTCCGAATGGCTGGCCAAGGCCTGGGGGGCCGACCATGTGGTTGAGCCCGGAAAGCACCATTTCGACGTGATCGACGGGCTCGCCGATCCGCAATCGGCCATGGTGCGGGCGCTGCTGGGCTGATCAGCGGCGCAGAAGGTCGGGCAACATCTCGGCCAGCGTGTCCCAGACCAGCCGCACCCGCGGGCTTGTGCGCAGCTCGCGATGCGCGACCAGCCAGACCGGGTAGTCGATGTACGGCCCCTGCGGCAGCAGGGCCACCAGATCGGGGTCCGCATCGCCCAGCCAGCACGGCCCGACACCCACGCCCAGCCCCGCGCGCGCCATGTCCCAATGCGCCGAATGCGACGCGGCGAGGATCGGGAAATGCGACTCGGTAACCGGGATGCCGAAGGCATTGAGCGCCTTGATATACCCGGCCAGCCCG
This sequence comes from Aestuariicoccus sp. MJ-SS9, assembly GCF_032586235.1. NCBI lineage: Bacteria > Pseudomonadati > Pseudomonadota > Alphaproteobacteria > Rhodobacterales > Paracoccaceae > Aestuariicoccus > Aestuariicoccus sp. MJ-SS9. Next base: position 17,885 of record NZ_JAWHTD010000002.1, on the reverse strand, counting down.
TCCATCCCGATAAAGTCGGCGCGCGCCAGATCGGCCGGGCCCGATACGGGACCGAGACACTCGGCAACCGCGCGCGTGGCGTAAAAGGTCCCGCGATCCTCGGCCACAAGCTTGCCGATCAGGTCGGGCTGGTCGGGGCGGCCGTTGCGGATGGCGATATCCGCCTCGCGCCGCTTGAGATCGCGATGCTCGTTGGACGACACCACCTCGATGATCAGCCCGGGCGCAAGCTCCCGCAACCGCGCCAGCACCGGCGGCAGCAGCTTTTGCGCATAGAGCTCCGAGGCGGTGATCGCCACCGGCCCGGAAATGTCCTGCACCTGCCCGCCCGCCGCCAGCGCCACCGCCGCCGCCGCCTCGCCCATCGCGCGCATGTGGGTCATCAGATGGGTGCCCGCCTCGGTCAGGGTAAGACCCCGCCCCGTCCGTTCGAAAAGCGTGACGCCCAGCTCTTCCTCGAAGGCGGCGACCTGGCGGCCCAGCGTCGGCTGCGCCATACCCAGCGCCCGCGCCGCCGCCGACAGCGATCCTTCCTCGGCAGTCACGAGGAACGCCCGCGCGCGGTTCCAGTCAAAGGCAAGGTTGCGCCAATCCATGCATATCCGCATATCAGATTCGCGATATTGGTCAATATGCATGCGATTTCGCAGAGTGTAGACCGGGGCCAATCCAGATTTTAGCCAAAGGATCCCGTCATGAAAGCCGCAGTCAACACCAGCTATGGCCCTGCAGAGGCCGTCACCCTCACCGATCTGCCCACCCCCGCCCCCGGCCCCAAAGAGGTGCTGATCCGCGTTCGCGCTTCGTCGCTCACCACTGCCGACTGGCGTCTGCGGGCCTCGGCCTTCCCGCGCCTGATGTGGCTTCCGGGGCGGCTGATGTTCGGGCTTTTCCGTCCGCGCGACACCGTGCGCGGGTCGGATATCGCGGGCGAGGTCGTGGCCGTCGGCCACGCCGTCACCCGCTTTTCGCCGGGCGACCGGATCTTTGGCAACATCGGTCAGGGCGGGCACGCGGAATATGCGCTGGCCTCCGAGGACGCAACGCTGCTGCACACGCCCGACAGCCTGGACGACGCCAGCGCCGCCGCGCTTCCATTCGGCGCCATCGCGGCGCTTGTGTTCCTGCGCGACGTGGCGCAGGTCCGCCCGGGGCAAAACGTGCTGATCGTCGGCGGGTCCGGCGGTGTCGGGGCCTATGCAGTGCAGATCGCCCGCGACCTCGGCGCCCATGTGACCGCCGTCGCCAGCGCCGCCAACGCCAGGCTGATGCGCGAGCTGGGCGCGGAACGGACCATCGACTACCGGACCGAGAACGTGGCCGGGTCCGTCGACCGTTATGACCTGGTGTTCGACACCGTCGGCGCAACGACCCTGCCGCAGATGCGGCGCGCGCTGCGCCGGAATGGCCTGTTCCTGCCGCTCAATTTCACCGGGGCCGAGATCTGGCAGTTGCTGCGCAGCAAGCTGCTGGGCGGCCCCCGCATCGTTCTGCATGTGAACGGCGACAGCCGGGACGATCTGCAATGGCTGCTGGACGCGGTAACCGAGGGCCGCCTGCGCCCGGTGATCGACCGCCGCTTCCCGCTGGACCGGATCGTCGAGGCGCACCGCCATGTCGAAGGCCGGCACCGTCGCGGCGCCGTGGTGATCGACGTCGCGCTGCCGGACCGCGTGGCCCGCGCCGCCTGAGCGAAAGTTCACAAGACGCAAAAAGGCCCCGGCGGAATGCCGGGGCCTTTGGTTCGGGTCAGGTGCCGAGGATCAGTTCACCGCTTCGGCCTCCAGCACATCCTTGTCGACGGCTTTCTGCGGCTTGGCGATCTCGATCCGGCGCGGTTTCAGCGCCTCGGGGATCTCACGGCGCAGAGCGATGTGCAGCATCCCGTTCTCATGCGTCGCCCCGGTAACGCGCACGTGGTCAGCCAGATGGAAGCGGCGCTCGAACGCGCGGGTCGCGATACCGCGATGCAGGTAGGTGCGGCCTTCGTCGGTGTCGGCCTTCCTGGCCGACACGACCAGCGCCTGTTCCTTCACCTCGACCGACAGGTCGTCATCCGAGAAGCCGGCAACGGCGATCGAGATGCGATACTCGTGATCGGCGGTTTTTTCGATGTTGTAGGGCGGATAGGTCGACTGGCTGACGTCATTGGCCAGGACCCGGTCCATCATGTCGGCGATCTGGTCGAAGCCGACGGTGGCACGGTAAAGCGGTGCAAAATCGTAGTGTCGCATTGGTCATCCTCCATTGAGCGATACCGATATGTGATGCGTCTTCCCTTTGGCTGGGACAGACGGCTGACGTTCACGGAACCCGAAAGCGGCGTTCCGATGAGGATGACATGGGTATGTGATTTCGGGCTTTCAAGACCCTCCGCCCTGCCGGGCGGGACGCCGCGTCAGGGCCGGACAAAGCGCGCGCCGGTGCCGTTGCGCTGGCCCACGGTGACCCGGCGGGCCCCGGCGCTGACCTTGGGCCGGGCATCCACGACGCGCAGCCGCTGCTTCAGCTGCGTCACCAGTCCCGGCAGGGTCATACCATAGCTGACGCTGCCGGGCTGGCCCGGCGCGGTCCCGCCCGAAATCACCGACAGGATCCGCAGCCGCCCGTCCTCGCGAACGAAGACCGGGGCACCCGACGATCCGAAGGTGACGTTGCAGTCAAAGCTGAGGATTCCGCCCCGGAACGCGCCAGTCATGGCGCAGTCCGCTTCGCGCGACAGCACCTCGGCCCGGCCACGGCCATAGGACACGACGCTGACCCGCGTGCCCTCCGGGGGGACCTGGTGAATGCGGAAGGGATCGGCCTCGGCGGCCACCATCGGCGTCGCGAGGCGCAAAAGCGCCACATCGTTGCGAATCATCACCGCGTCGGACTGGCCGCCGGCACTGGGCATATAGGCCTCGGGCGTTGCCCATTGGCGCACCCGCGAGGCGGCGATTTCGGTGCCGCTGTGATAGCCCGCGCGAAAGACGATCCGGGCCGGATCCAGCGGGCGGCCGACATCGTCATAAAGACAATGCGCCGCCGTCAGCACCAGATCGCGCGCGATCAGGGCACCGGTGCAGAAACCGCCGGGCAGGTCGATGCGGCCCACGGCCTCCCACCCCAGCAGGTCGCCGCGGTCGTTCATGGCGCTCAGCCCGGCGCTGCCCTGCGCCGCCGCAGCCTGCGGCAGCACGCCCAAGGCGGCCACTGCCAGCATTTTCAACGAGGCGATCACGGCTTTACGAATTTCGCACCTGTCTCTTTCCGGACCCCTGCGGCCAGCGAATTGCGGACACCGCCCTGCGCCAGCACGTGCTTGATCCGCGCCACCGGCACCTCAAGCGAGGTGCCGAGCGACACCGGCCGCCCCTCCAGATCGGCCTTGGCCGACACCACCGACACGATCCGCGGCTGCCCCTTGTCAAAGGTGAAGACCGGCGAACCGGAGCTGCCGAAATCGACCTCGCAGGACATCACCAGCACCTCTTGCTGCAAGCCCAGCACCTCGCACAATTCCTGCAGCGACGGCGCCTCGGACCGATTGTGCGCATAAGATACGACGCCGATCTCGTCCCCCGACCCCGGGCGGATGTCGGTCGCGAAAGGCGTGATGACGGTGTTGCGGATCGGGTGCTGAAGCTCGATCAGGGCCACATCCTTGCGCACGCGGTCGGCATCGGCAGGCCCAGCGAAATCGTAATCCGGATCCTCGACCGCCTGCCGCACCCGCCGATAGGCCGCCGCGCGGCCGTTGCGCCAGCCCGCCAGAAACTGGATGTCTTCGACCGGCACACGCGCGCCGGTTTCGGGATCGAAAAGACAATGCGCCGCCGTCAACACCAGGTCCGGCTCGATCAGCGCGCCGGTGCAAAAGGCTTTCCCGGCGATCTCGAGCCGCCCGACTGCTTCCCACCGGCGGTCGCCTTCGGCGGATTCCATCGAAAAGAGGCCCCTGCCCTCCGCCCAGGCCGGGACCGCGAACATCATCGCCAAACACAACAGGATCAACCGCACGCATTTCACTCCAAACGTTTGGCGAGGTTTTAGCCCTGCCATGCGGCGAAATTACGGCGATCCCCGTAAATTGTTCCCTAAAGAGGGTTAATCGGCGGCCACCAGCGCGGGCGGCTTCGGCCCGCCCGTCGCCCAATCCAAAAGCTCGACCGTATGCACCACCGGCACCCCTGCGGCGCTGCCGATCTGCATCATGCAGCCGATATTGCCGGCTGCGATCACATCGGGGTTCTTGGCCTCGAGCGTGCGAACCTTGCGCGCCTTCAGTTGCTTCGAGATCTCGGGCTGCATCAGGTTATAGGTGCCCGCGCTGCCGCAGCACAGATGGCTGTCGGCGGGTTCGACCACCTCGAACCCGGCCTTCTTAAGCAGGTCCTTGGGATAGGTCTTGATCTGCTGGCCGTGCTGCAGCGAACAGGCGGCGTGATAGGCGACCCGCATCGGTCCTTCGCCCTTGGGCGCCTTCGGCGCGCTTGCGGCGGTGTCCTTACCCATCAGCTTGACCAGCACTTCGCTCACATCCATGGCGATCCCGGCGACCCGCGCGGCATCCTCGGCCAGCGTGTCGTTGCGGAACATATGGCCGTAATCCTTGACCGTGGTGCCGCAGCCGCTGGTGTTGATGACGATCGCATCCAGCCCCTCGCCGTCCATCTCGCGCGCCCAGGCGCGAATGTTCAGCGCGGCGGTGGAATGGCTTTCGTTCTCCTTGCCCATGTGATGGGTCAGCGCCCCGCAGCAGCCCGCGCCCTCGGCCACGACAACCTCGCAGCCCAGCCGCGTCAGCAGGCGGATGGTGGCGTCGTTGATGTCGGTGTTCAGCGCCCGCTGCGCGCAGCCCGTCATGAGCGCCACGCGCATCTTTTTCGGCTGCTCGGGCGCAAAGCTTTGCGGATCGTCGTTGCGGCTGACCGGGGGAATGGTCTTGGGCGCCATTTCCAGCATCGCCTTCAGCCGCGCGTCCGGCATGAACCGCGCAAAAGGCCGGCCGATCTTGGCCCCAAGCAGCGCCACCCGGAACCGCGTCGGGTAAGGCAGCACGCGCGCCAGGATCCAGCGCAGCGCCCGGTCCGACCAAGGCCGGTCGTAGTTCTTTTCGATATAGGCGCGGGCGTGGTCGACCAGATGCATGTAATGCACGCCCGAGGGGCAGGTCGTCATGCAGGCCAGGCACGAAAGACAGCGGTCGATATGCTTGACGGTCCTCTCGTCCGGCTTGCGCTCGTTCTCGAGCATGTCCTTGATCAGGTAAATCCGCCCCCGCGGACTATCCAGCTCGTCCCCCAGCACCTGATAGGTCGGGCAGGTCGCCGTGCAGAAGCCGCAATGCACACAGGTGCGCAGGATCTCGTTGGCGCGCTGCGTGCCCGGGTCTTTCAACTGCTCTTCGGTAAAGGTTGTCTGCATCTCAACTCGCCATCCTCTGGGCCGTGGTCACCGCGAACCACGGCATGTCGTTGCCAAAAGTCCCTGGCCGCCCCTCGGAACAAGCGCCGCAGGGGTGTCTCGGGTCATGCGCTCATCAGTCCCGGGTTCAGGATGCCGCGCGGATCGAACCGCTTGCGCAATCCGTCGCTCAGCGCCGCCACGGCGGGCGGTTCGGGATGAAACACCCCAAGCGCCCGGCGGCTGGCCTCGGACCCGCGCACCAGGGTGGCGTGGCCGCCAAAGGCGCCCAGCCGCTTGCGGGCGTCGGTGCCCTCGGGCAGCAGCGCCCAGATCAGCCCGCCGCCCCAGTCATAAAGCAGCGCCTCGGCTTTCAGCGCCGCCGTCAGGCCCGGCGCGTCGGACGGCTTGCAGGAAATCCTCCAGACATCGCCCGGCCGGTCATGCAGCAGCTCCACATCCCGCACCCAGCGCCAGCCCTTGGCCACCGCCTCGGGATCATGCTCGGCCCGCACCGCATGGCCGCTGAAGAGATCACACAGCGCCCCCGCCCGGTATTTCACCGAATCCGCGAACCCTTCGATGCGCAGCATGGTCACGGGGTACCCGTCGATCCCCACCGGCGCATGCGCGGCCCCCGTCACCTCGTAAGGCGACCCCAGCGCCTGCGCCATCGCCGTGACCGCCTCGGCATCCGACAGCCCATCGATCAGAATGCAGGCCGCGGTTTCCGGCTGCGGCAGCACCTTCAGGCTGACCTCGCTCAGCACGCCCAGCGTGCCCCAGCTCCCCGCCATCAGCTTGACCAGATCGTAGCCGGTAACGTTCTTCATCACCCGCCCGCCGTTCTTGAGCACCGTGCCGCTGCCATCGACGAACCGCACGCCCAGCAGAAAATCGCGGCAGGCCCCGGCCTGAATCCGGCGCGGCCCGCTGACATTGGCCGCAACGACCCCGCCGATGGTCGGCTCGCCTTGCGTGCCCAGCAACCCGCGATGATCCATCGGCTCGAACGCCAGCCGCTGGTTGTCCTCCGCCAGCGCCGCCTCGACCTCGGCCAGCGGCGTGCCCGCGCGCACCACCAGCGTCAGCGCTCCGGGTTCGTACAATGTCACTCCCGAAAGCCCGCCGGTTTCCAACACCGCCCCGGCCGAGGCCGCGCCCACCTGCCGCGTCCCGCCTCCACGCACATGCAAAGGGCCCTTGGCCGCAGAAATCATCTCGGCCAGCTCGGCCTCTGTCTCAGGTCTCATGTTTCATTGATCCATAAATATTCCGGGGGGTGTGGGGGGCTGGCCCCCCACGGCGCATCACTCGGCCGCCAGCGCCAGCGCCCGGCGGCTTTCCGACGCCGCCAGCGGAAACACCTTGGCGGGGTTCAAGAGCCACTTGGGGTCGAACACGTCCTTCACCGCCATTTGCGCCTCCAGATCCGCCGGTGCGAACTGGTCCACCATCAGATCGCGCTTCTCGATCCCCACGCCATGCTCACCGGTCAGGCAGCCGCCGACCTCGACGCAAAGCCGCAGGATGTCCGCGCCGAAGGTCTCGCAAAGCTCCAGATCGCCGGGCTTGTTGGCATCGAATAGGATCAGCGGATGCATGTTCCCGTCGCCCGCGTGGAACACGTTGGCGACGCCCAACCCGTATTCCTTCGACATCTCGCCGATGCGCCGCAGCACATGCGGCAAGGCGGTCACCGGGATGGTCCCGTCGAGGCACATGTAATCGTTGATCTGCCCCATCGCGCCAAAGGCCGATTTGCGGCCCAGCCAGATACGCCCGGCCTCGTCGGCGTCCTTGGCCTCGCGCAGCTCGACCGGGTTGTGACGCCGTGCGATCTGCAGGATCAGGCCCAGCTGCTCGTCGATCTCGGCGTCCGAGCCTTCGACCTCGACGATCAGCAGCGCCTCGCACATCGGATAGCCGGCCTTCGCAAAGGCCTCGCAGGCCTCGATACAGGGGCGGTCCATGAACTCGATCGCCACCGGCAGAACGCCCGCCTTGATGATGTCCGACACACAGGCCCCGGCCACCTCGTTGCTGTCAAAGCCCATCAGCACCGGGCGCGCGCCCTCGGGCTTGCGCAGAATCCGCAGCGTCGCCTCGGTCACCACGCCCAGCTGGCCTTCGGACCCGCAGATCAGCCCCAGCAGATCGAGCCCGCCCGCATCCAGATGCGCGCCGCCCAGCTCGATCACCGTGCCGTCCATCTGCACCATGGTGACGCCCATCAGGTTGTTGGTCGTCACGCCGTATTTCAGACAATGCGCCCCGCCCGAATTCATCGCGATATTGCCCGCGATGGCGCAGGCCAGCTGCGACGACGGATCCGGCGCGTAAAAGAAATCCTCGTCCTGCACCGCGCCGGTGACGCTGAGGTTGGTGCGGCCGGTCTGCACCCGGATGATCCGGTTGGCGTAGTCCGTTTCCAGAACGTCGTTCATCCGCGCCACGCCAAGGATCACCGAATCCGCCGTCGGCAGCGCCCCGCCCGCCAGCGAGGTGCCCGATCCGCGCGGCACCACCGGCACGCCCTCCTCAAAGCAGATGCGCAGCACGTCCGACACTTGGGTGGTGTTCGACGGCAGCACGGCGCAAAGCGGCGGGCAGCGGTAGGCGGTCAGCGCGTCGCATTCATAGGCGCGCGTCTCGGCCTCGTCGTCGATCACCGCATCGGCGGGCAGCACCTCGCGCAGACGCGCGACGATCTTGGCTTTCCGCGACAGGATCCGCGGGTCGGGTTCTGGCATCTGCATGGCGTTCTCCCTGAAATTGGTAAAGTTATATAACCAAAATCGCCGTTTTGCCAAATCTTTTCTTGTTGCCCGGGCGCGGCATCTTGCACAGACCCCGCCCGCCCTGCCATCTGGCGGCATGGATTGGGTCAAGATCATACACATTCTCTGCGTTATGGGCTGGATGACCAGCATCTTCGCCGTGCCCCGCGCGCTGATCTACTGGAAGCGCGAATGGGACAAGCTGGGCGAATTCGGGCCCCTAGGCGACCTGACGATCCGGCTTTACCGCTTTTCGGCAGGGCTCGGGGTGATCGCGCTGCTGACCGGGCTCTGGCTCGGCGCGCAATGGGGCTGGCCGGCCTGGGTGCATCTGAAACTGGCGCTGGTTCTGGCGCTGGCGGCGCATTACGGCTGGACCGGGCGGCTGGTTCTGCGCGCGCGGCGCGGCGTCTTCACCGAATCCGACCGCTACCTGCGCATCTTCAACGAGATCAGCGTCTTCGGCGCCATCGCGATCCTCTGGGTCGTCGTCGTCAAGCCGTTCTGACCCATGGCCTGGCTCGACCGCCTCTTGCTGTTCTCGCCGATCGACCTAGCGGCCGTCGGCGTTCTGCTGGTGCTCTGGCTCGGCCTCAGCCAGCTGATCGAGCATTCGCCGCGGCGCCTGCCCTCGACCTCGCGACTGATGGCCGGCTACCGCCGCGAATGGATGCGCCAGTTCGTGATCCGCGATCCGCGCATCTTCGATTCGCAGATCATCGGGAACCTGCGGCAGGGCACCGCCTTCTTCGCGTCGGCCTGCATGATCGCCCTTGGCGGCGGCTTTGCTCTTCTGGGCAATGCCGAGCGGCTGCAGGGCGTCGCCGCCGAGCTGGTCCAGGCCGAGCATCCGGTCGTCGTTTGGGAAATGAAGCTGCTGCTTTTGCTGCTCTTCGCCGCCAACGCATTCCTCAAGTTCGTCTGGGCGCATCGGCTTTTCGGCTATTGCGCCGTGCTCATGGCCGCGGTGCCGGTCGATCCGACCGACCCCCACGCATTGCCGCGCGCCGACAAGGCCGGAGAGATCAACGTCTTCGCTGCGCGCAGCTACAACCGCGGCCTGCGCTCGATCTATTTCGGCATCGCCTCGGCGGCCTGGCTGCTGGGACCGTGGCCGCTGATCGTGGCGACGGTCTTTACCGCACTGGTGATCGTGCGGCGCGAATTCGCCTCCCGCTCGCGCGAGATCCTGTTGGGGCAAAGCGATGGCGCACACGGCGACGTGACGCCCGGGTGACCGGAACTTCTGCTATGCATGGGCGCATGACACGGATCATTCTCGCCCTGGCCCTTGCCACTGGCCCCGCCCTCGCCGACAGCCCGCGGATTGTGGGGGCCGACGCGCAACAATCCGGCCCCTCCTGGCGGGTCTCGGTCACGCTCGCGCATCCCGATACCGGATGGGATCACTACGCCGACGGCTGGCGGATCGAAGACGTGGACGGCACCGTTCTGGGCACCCGCGACCTGGCGCATCCGCATGTGATGGAACAGCCCTTCACCCGGTCGCTGTCCGGCGTGTCGCTGCCCGACGGCACCCGCCGGGTGCTGATCCGCGCGCGCTGCAATCAGGACGGCTGGGGCGAAAGCACGGTCCCGCTCGACATCGTGCCGGGCGGTTGACCCATCGGCGCAACACAGCCCCTGCCCCCGCTTAACGCCGCCCTTCCCGCAGCCACGCACCGACGATCAAGGCCGAGGCCAAAAGCAACGTCAGCCAGGCCGGCAGGATCGGCGTCTGCGTCACGTCCAGCGTCTCGAACGCCTCGCGCGGGGTGATCCCGATCCAGCCGCGGCCCGCCGCCGGACGCCCGGCGCTGACCGACCGGATCCCCGGAACGCCCTCCTCCAGCCGCAGCACGCCGCCGCGCATGGTGTCGATCACCGGCTCCAGCGCCGCGCCACTGGCGATGGTCTGCTCGAATTCGCGCGGGGCGGCGGGGCCGAGGCCGACCACGGCCTCTTCCTCGCCCTCGCTCAGCCGGTAAAGCCCGATTTCCGGCCCCTCGTAGAGCGCCTCGAACCGGCCGGGGCTGACCTCTTCCAGCGTGACCTCTTCGGTCTCGCCATCGGGCCGCGTCACCGTCACCGCGCCCACCTCGCCAGACAGCGAACGGCGGATGATGCGCATGGTTTGGCCCTGCGGTTCGGCCCAAAGCGCCTCTTCCTCGAGCTCGGGTTCCTTCATCATCCAATGCGCCAGCCGCCGCAGCAGCTCCAGCTGCGGCCCGCCGCCCTCGAACCCCCGGTTCCAGAGCCACGCGTGATCGCTGGCCAGCAGCGCCACGCGCCCTTCGCCCACCCGGTCGAGCATCAGCAGCGGCCGGTCGCCCGCGCCCGACATCACCACGTCGCCACCCGCAGGCTCGACCTCGATCTGGCGCATCCAGCGGCCCCAGGTCTCTTGCCCGATCAGCCCGGCGGTGACCGGATGCCGCTCGCCCAGATCGGTGACCTTGGGGCGGAAGCCCTCCTCAACCACCCGCGCCGTCGGCTCCGCCGGCACGATCTCCGACAGCGGCGAACGATAGAGCGAATCTGCTGACGCGAAATCCGGCCCGGCGGCGATCAGCACCGCCCCGCCCTGTTCGACATAGTTGCGCACGTTGTCGAGATAGATCGCCGGCAGGATACCGCGCCGCTTGTAGCGATCAAAGATGATCAGGTCGAAATCCTCGATCTTTTCCAGGAACAGCTCGCGCGTCGGGAAGGCGATCAGCGACAATTCGGTGACCGGCACGCCGTCCTGCTTTTCGGGTGGGCGCAGGATGGTGAAATGCACCAGATCCACCGACGAGTCCGATTTCAACAGATTGCGCCAGGTGCGCCCGCCCGCATGCGGCTCGCCCGACACCAGCAGCACGCGCAGCCGGTCGCGCACGCCGTTGATCTGCACCAGCGCGGTGTTGTTGCGGTCGGTCAGCTCGCCCTCGGCCTGCGGAACGGTGAACTGGATCACGTTCAGCCCGCCGTGTGGCAGCGTGATCGGCAGGTCCAGATCCTCGCCGATCGGCAGCGTGAAGGTCTGCGGTTCGGCCCCGTCCACCGAGATGTTCAGCGTTGTCATCTCCGTCGCCGGGGCCGCGCCGTCGTCCTCGATCCGCAGGGTCAGGGTCACCGGCTCGCCCAGAATGGCGAAGGCCGGGGCGTTCTTGACGATCAGCCGCCGGTCCCAGTCGTCCTCGCGCCCGGTCAGCAGCAGGTGCATCGGCGCGGGCAGGTTCGGCGCGCGCTCAAGGTCGTGCAGGCGACCGTCCGACAGCAGGAAGATCCCCGCGATCCGGCCACGCGGCTCTTCGGCCATGGCCGCCGACAGAGCGGTCATCAGCTGGGTGCCCGCGTCGCCCTCGCCATCGCCGACCGGAATGCGGCGCAGCTCGGTGCCCGGGCGCGCGGCCAGCTGCGCCTCGAGCGCCGCGGCTGCCTCGTCGGTCACGCCCGCGCGTTCGGCGAGCCGCTGGCTGGCGCTTTCGTCGACGACCATCAGCACGATGTCCGACAGCGGCGCGCGGTCCTCGATCTGGTAGCCGGGCTGCGTCAGCGCCGCGACCAGAACCAGCCCGGCCAAGGCGCGCAAGGCCCAGCCCGACAACCCGCGCCACAGCGCCAGCACGACCCCAACCGCCGCCACCAAGGCCAGCGCCCAGATCGCGGCCCACGGCAGAAGCGGATCGAAAACGATGGTTCCCGTCATTGGCCCAACCTGTCGAGCAGAGCAGGCACATGCACCTGGTCCGATTTGTAATTCCCGGTCAGCACATGCATCACCAGATTGACGCCGAAGCGATAGGCGATCTCACGCTGCCGCTCGCCGCTGAAGCCGCGCCCGATGGGCACCAGCGGATTGCCACGCCCGTCCATCGCCCAGGCCGCCGCCCAGTCGTTGCCGCCGATGACCACCGGCGTGACGTTGTCGTTGAGGTTGCGGAAGGGCATGCCCTCGATCAGCTCGGCATCCGGAGGCGCGGCCTCGACCCAGACGTCGCGGCCCACATACCGGCCCGGGAAGTCCTGCAACAGATAGAACGTCCGCGTCAGCACATGGTCCGTCGGGATCGGCTCCAGCGGCGGAATGTCCAGCGGCGCGGCCAGCTGCTGCAGCTTGCGTCCGTTGGGCGACGACGCGCCGAAGCCCGCGATATCCGCATCCCGCGTGTCAAAGAGGATCATCCCGCCCGACCGCAGATAGGTGTTGAGCTTGGCATAAGCCTCGGCCGAGGGGGTCGGCTGATCCGGCGTCACCGGCCAGTAGAGCAAGGGGAAGAACGCCAGCTCGTCCGTTTCCAGATCGACGCTCATGGGATCGGCGGGTTCGACCGAGGTGCGGAAGAACAGCGTCTCAGACAGGCCGCGCAGCCCGGCCTCGGCCAGATCGTCCAGCTGCGTGTCGCCGGTCAGCACATGCGCCAGCACCACCTCCGATGTCGCGGCCATGGCCACAGGGTCCTGCGCGCGCGCGGCCCCGGGTTGCACCGCCGCCAGCGAGGCCAGGACGACAACCGCCGCCCGCGCCATGCCGAGGCGGCCCGAAAGGGCCAAGGAGGCCACCACGTCCGCCAGCAAAAGCGCAATCGCCAGCCCCAGCAGCCAACCGGCCAGGGGCGTTTCCTGCGGGCGGCTCAGCCCCTCGACCCGGACGCCGTCGGGCCAGGCCACCGGTTCCAGCACCGTCTCGGCCGTGACCACGTTGCGCGCCAGCGACCTGTCCGCGCCCACATAAAGCCCCGGCCGCAACTCGGGCCCCAGCGGGTCGCTCACCAGCGCATCGCCCGCGACACCAGGCAGGTTGCCCGCCTCGCGCAGCGTGCCGAAAGCGTCCAGCACCGACACCGGCTGCCAGATCGTGCCGACCAGGTCCTCGGCCTCGGGCTGGGCCGGGGTCGAGGACACCGCCAGCCGCTCCAGCATCTGAACGAAGAGGCCCGACAGCGGCAGGCTCGACCATTCGGCGTTCGCGGTGACGTGGAACAGCACGACCTGCCCCTGGCCGACCGCCTTGCGCGTGACAAGCGGCGTGCCGTCGGTCAGCTGCGCGATCACGCGGTCGGCCAGCGTCGGATCGGGCTGCGCCATCACCTGCGCAGAAACGCTCACGTCGCCCGGCACCGGCAGGCCGAAGAACGGCGAATCCTCGCCAAATTCCGCCAAAGCCTTGGGCTCGCCCCAGGACATCGCGCCGCCCACCGTACGCCCGCCCGCGCGCAGGCGCACGGGCAGCAGCGGGTCCTCGGTGTCGCGGCTGACGTCGCTGGCAGCCAGACGCGGCCCGGCAAACCGCAAGAGCATCCCGCCGCCTTCGACCCATTCGGTCACCGCCTCGGCCTCTGCCGCGCCAAGCGTGGCCACATCGGCCAGAACGATCACGTCAGGGTTGGCGGGCAGGATGTCCAGCAAAGCGCCGTCCAGCAGATCCGCCGTCGGCTCGAGCGCCTTGTGCAAATAATGCAGCGGCGACAGCAGCTCGAGCCCTTCGCGGTTCTCGCGCCCGGCGATCAGCGCCACCTCGCGGCGGCGCAGGCTGTCGTCGGGCAGGGTCACCGCCCCGGCGCTGCGGTTGCCCTCGATCTCGAAGCGCGAGATCCGCGCGCGCAGTTCGGCGGGCAGCGACAGGGCGATCTCGGCGGAAACGGCGCCGCTGTCGAACGTCACCTCGTTGCGGGTCAGCACGGCGGGGTTCCCGGCGGGGTCGAGCCCGTGGCCGGTCAGCGCCACCACCGCCTCGGGGCCGGGCCGCAGACGGCGCAAGGTCAGCGTGACATTGCCATCCTCGAACCCCGCAGGCTCCAGCGCGTAAACCGAGCGCGGGCTTTCGAACACCGTCACGTCACCCCGTGCCTCGAGCGCGGAAAACAAATCCTCGCGCCCCTCGCGCGCCAGCCCGTCGGACATCCAGTAGGTGTCGAAACCGCTTTCGGGCAGCAGCCCGACCGCGTCCTGCATATCGCCGGGCTGCCAGGCTTCGGGCGTGATACCGCCGAGCCGCGCGCGCAGCGCGTCGGCGCTCTGGAACTGCGGCGCTTCGGGCGCGGTCAGCCGCAAGAGCGCCACCGGCCGCGACTCGCGCGCGGCGCGCGTCAACAGCCCGTCGAGCGCCACTTCGCGGGCGCGCCAGTCGGTGGCCGACGCCCAGCTGGCATCCATCACCACCAAGAGCGGGCCGGTTCCGGCCGCGTCGGCGTCGTCCTCGGGGTTCAGCACCGGGCCCGCCAGTCCGATAATGACCGCCGCCACCGCCAGCATCCGCAACAGCAGCAGCCACCAGGGCGTGCGGTCGCTGACCTGTTCGTCGTCCTTCAGCCCCAGCAGCAGCACCACGCCCGGGAACAGCCGCCGGATCGGCGCGGGCGGCACCGCCCGCAGGATCAGCCACAGGATCGGCAGGGTCAGCAGCGCCAGCAACAGCCAGGGCGTCGTGAATCCGAGCACTCCGAACAGGGTCATCCGTGCCCTCCGTCCATCGCGCGGTATAGCCACAGCAGGGCGGCCTGAGCGCTGTCGTTGGTGTGATGGCAGCGGTATTGCCAGCCGGTCAGGCGGCACAGCTGACCCAGATAGGCCTTCCGCTCGGCCAGCCGGTCGAGGTACCGCTCTTTCAGGTCCTTGGCTTGCAGCGTCTCATGCGCGACGCTCTTGCCGACCGATTCGAATATCGTGCGCCCGCTGAAGGGAAACGCCTCTTCGCTGGGGTCGAGCACCTGCAAGAGCGCGCCCCTCACACCCCGGTCGGCGGCCTTGGTCAGCGCCGCCTCGACCGGGACGATGTCACCCAGAAAATCCGACACGAAGATCGCGCGGGAATGCGGCAGCATCCCCCGCGCCTCGGGTTCGGCGTAATCCTCGTCACCCTCGTCCGACAGCGCCTCGGCCAGCCGCAGGATCTGCACGTCGCCGCGGCGGGGCGGCAGGCTCCAGCCGGTCAGCCCGACACGCTCGCCGCCACGGATCAGCAGAATGGCCGCCGCCAGCGCGGTCAGCCGCGCCCGGTCGGATTTCGTGGGCAGGTTCTTGTCGCTGGCAA
This sequence comes from Aestuariicoccus sp. MJ-SS9, assembly GCF_032586235.1. Taxonomy (NCBI): domain Bacteria; kingdom Pseudomonadati; phylum Pseudomonadota; class Alphaproteobacteria; order Rhodobacterales; family Paracoccaceae; genus Aestuariicoccus; species Aestuariicoccus sp. MJ-SS9. Next base: position 2,699 of record NZ_JAWHTD010000002.1, on the reverse strand, counting down.
ACCGCATCGAAGCGCCGGGATCGACCCAGAGCAGCACCGACTGCGCGATCTGCCATTCACGCTCGCGCACGAATTGGCCGTCGCCCCGGCCGGAGCGCCGCCAGTCGATCTGGCGGTAGGTGTCGCCGGGCCGCATCGGGCGGTATTGCCAGAAATCGTCGCCCAGCCCCGCGCGTCTGCGGCCGTGTTCGCCCAGCAGGACGGTGCCCGCAAGCTGTTCGGCCCGCGCCAGAAGGGCGGGAAAACGCGCCGCCTCTTCCTGCGCGCGCTGCCGGAGAAGGGCGACCTCGGATGTCACGCAGCCGCCTCGGACCGCAGCATCTGGCCAGCCACATCGTCAATGAGCGCGCCCAGGTCCTCGCCCCGCGCCCGCGCCGAAAAGGTCAGCGCCATGCGGTGCACCAGCACCGGGCGGGCCATGTCGATCACGTCTTCGGGGGACGGCGCCAGCCGGCCCTGCAACAGCGCCCGCGCGCGTACCGTCAGCATCAGCGCCTGCGCCGCGCGCGGCCCCGGACCCCAGGCCACGGTGTCGCGCACCCGCTCGCCCGAGGACGGGTCGGCAGGGCGGAACGCGCGCACCAGATCGAGGATCATCTCGACCACCGCGTCGCCCACGGGCATCCGCCGCAGCAGCATTTGCGCCGCGATCAGGCTGGGGCCGTCGAAGACCTGATGCGCCTCGGCCTCGGCCACGCCGGTCGTGGCCAAGAGGATGTCCTTTTCTGTCTGTCGGTCGGGATAGGCCACGTCGATCTGCACCAGGAACCGGTCGAGCTGCGCTTCGGGCAGGGGATAGGTGCCCTCCTGCTCGATCGGGTTCTGCGTGGCCAGCACGTGGAACGGCGCCTCGAGCGGGCGGGTTTCCCCGGCCACCGTCACCACCTTTTCCTGCATCGCCTGCAGCAGCGCCGATTGCGTCCGCGGCGAGGCGCGGTTGATCTCGTCCGCCATCAGCAGCTGGCAGAAAATCGGCCCCTCGATGAACTTGAACGCCCGGCTGCCGTCGGCGCCGGTTTCCAGCACCTCGGACCCAAGGATATCCGCCGGCATCAGGTCGGGCGTGAACTGCACCCGGTTGCCGTTGAGCCCCATCACCGTCGACAGGGTTTCCACCAGCCGGGTCTTGCCCAGCCCCGGCAGGCCGATCAAAAGCCCGTGCCCGCCGCAAAGCAGCGCCGCGAGCGTCAGGTCGACAACCCGCTCCTGCCCGATGAACCGCTTGGTGATCGCCTGCTTGGCCTCGGCCAATTTCTCTTCCAGCGCCTCGATTTCGGCGACCAGATCCTCGGCCTCGGCCATAACATCCCTCCTGTAAATCCTACTTTCTTCAGATAGAGTGTATCCCGCACAACCCAAATGGCAAAAGTTATGAGCGCACAAAATATCGTGACACCCTCCGCCGAAGGGCTGGCGGCCTCGGCCCGGGCCGCATCGAAACGCGGGCTGCCGCCGGTGCACAAATGGAACCCGCCGTTCTGCGGCGATCTCGACATGCGCATCGCACGGGACGGAACGTGGTTCTACCTCGGCACGCCGATCGGGCGGTTCGAGCTGGTTCGGCTGTTTTCGTCGATCCTGCGCAAGGACGGCGACAAGTATTTCCTGGTCACGCCGGTGGAAAAGGTCGGCATCACCGTGGATGACGCGCCCTTCGTCGCCACCGATTTCGAGGCCACGGGCACCGGTCGCGACCAGCAACTGACCTTCACCACCCATGTGGGCGACAGCGCCACCGCCGGCCCCGATCATCCGATCCGGGTCGAGCGCGACCCCGACACGGGCGAACCGTCGCCCTACGTGCTGATCCGCGCCAACCTCGAGGCGCTGATCGACCGCAAGAGCTTTTACCGGCTGGTGGATCTGGGCGCGCATCATGACGGCTGGTTCGGACTTTGGTCTTCGGGGACGTTTTTCCCGATCATCCCGTCGGACGAATTGCCGTCGTAACCCTGGCGGGGCCGCGGGCCTGCCGCCCCCTGAACGGCACGCTCGATGTTCCGGCAAGCGGCCCGCACTTGGTCTGACGCTCGCGCGGTGGTAGAGTCGTGCCGTTCGTATTCAGATTGGGACGTAGTGCAGTGTCGGTCATCAGGCCCCCCAAGCTTCAACTGACCGAAACCGTTCTTCAGTTGCCCCTGACCTTGCCGGTGGCAATCCTCTCGTTTCTGTTCAGACCCCGGCCCTTCATCTACGACCGGATCAATCCGCCGGATTCCGGGTCGAACTACCCGCCGACCGCCCTGATGCTGATCGTCTGCTGCCTGCTGAACGCGCTCTATCTGCAGCACGGTCTCGGATTTCGGGTAATCGTCAAGGGCGATCCCAATTTCACGATCCCGTACGTGGGCCAATTCGCGATCGACGACCCCGAGACCGCGGCGCTGTTAAACTCCATCGGCGGTATGATCGTATTTTTCGGGATCGCACTGATCGTCCTTACCCTGTTCTCCGGTCCTTCCCTTCCGCCGGGCAAGATCGCCTCTCTCAGCCGGCTTGCGGCGGGTTGGGCGTCGATGATGGTCGTCCTCGCCCCGATTTTCGGAACGCTCGAAAAGGTGACGCTGCCCTTCGCCCGCTCGCTTGAGGGCGGCGCGTTCATGGCCGCCGCCATCGTAAAGAGTCGGGTCTGAACAACGCCCAACGCTCTGAATTTATGTGAGAAATGTCTTATTTTGTTGGCTTTGGCCTGCAGGGTT